>NZ_JBHTVQ010000009.1:0-149436 GCF_042792855.1 Streptomyces sp. NPDC056600 | reverse complement strand
TTTTCGCGTCCGCCGCGGCCGGAGGGGGCGGGGTCGCTGCGCGCGGCCTTTCCCCCACCCCGCCCCTTCCCGAAACCGGGGCTCCGCCCCGGACCCCGGGGCCTTGCGGGGAACCGCCCCGCGGGAACGCACCGCTTGCGCCCGCCCGTGCCGCCCCCTGGGCCTCCCGGCCGCCCGCAGGGGGTGCGGGCAGGCCCGTTCACGCGTGACGGTTCGCTCCGCAGGGCAGGGGTGCGGCGAGGCCCGGCCCCCGTTGCGGGGGACCGGGCCTCGGGCGCGGCTGGGGGTGTTACGCCTTGCGGAGGCGGAAGGTGAGGGACAGGCCCTCGTCGGTGAAGTCCGCGCCGAAGGTGTCGTCGGCCTCACCCTGGGCGAAGTCCGTGGCGAGGACCTCGTCGGAGACCAGCCCCGCGTGCGCGGTGAGCGCCTCGACGACCGCCGCGTTCGCGGAAGTCCACCGCAGCGCGATGCGGTCCGCGACGTCCAGGCCGCTGTTCTTGCGGGCCTCCTGGATCAGCCGGATCGCGTCACGGGCCAGGCCCGCCCGCCGCAGCTCCTCGGTGATCTCCAGGTCCAGGGCGACCGTCGCGCCCGAGTCGGAGGCGACCGACCAGCCCTCGCGCGGGGTCTCCGTCACGATGACCTCCTCGGGGGAGAGGGCGACCTGCTCGCCCTCGACCTCCACCGAGGCGGAACCCGTCTCCCGCAGCGAGGCGGACAGCGCCGCCGCGTCCGTCGCCGCGATCGCCTTGGCGACCTCCTGCACCCGCTTGCCGAACCGCTTGCCCAGCGCGCGGAAGTTGGCCTTCACCGTGGTGTCGACCAGCGAGCCGCCCACCTCGGAGAGCGAGGCCAGCGCGGCCACGTTCAGCTCCTCGGTGATCTGCGCCCGCATCTCCTCGCCGAGCCGCTCGAAGCCGGAGACCGCGACCAGCGCCCGCGAGAGCGGCTGACGGGTCTTGACCCCCGACTCGGCGCGCGTGGCGCGGCCCAGCTCCACCAGGCGGCGCACCAGCGTCATCTGCTGCGAGAGCTCGGCGTCCACCGCGTCCAGGTCGGCCTCGGGCCAGGCGGACAGGTGGACCGACTCCGGGGCGTCCGGGACCACCGGGACGACCAGGTCCTGCCAGACCCGCTCGGTGATGAACGGGGTGAGCGGGGCCATCAGCTGAGTGACCGTCACCACCGCGTCGTGCAGGGTCCGCAGCGCGGCCCTGTCGCCCTGCCAGAAACGGCGGCGGGAGCGGCGCACGTACCAGTTGGACAGGTCGTCCACGAAGGCGGAGAGCAGCTTGCCCGCCCGCTGGGTGTCGTAGGCCTCCAGCGCCTTCGTCACGCCGTCGGTGAGCGCGTGCAGCTCGGACAGCAGCCAGCGGTCCAGGATCGGCCGCTCGGCCGGCGCCGGGTCCGCCTCGCTCGGCGCCCAGCCCGCGGTACGGGCGTACAGGGCCTGGAAGGCGACGGTGTTCCAGTAGGTGAGGAGCGTCTTGCGGACGACCTCCTGGATGGTGCCGTGACCGACCCGGCGGGCCGCCCAGGGGGAGCCGCCGGCCGCCATGAACCAGCGCACCGCGTCGGCGCCGTGCTGGTCCATCAGCGGGATCGGCTGGAGGATGTTGCCCAGGTGCTTGGACATCTTGCGGCCGTCCTCGGCGAGGATGTGGCCCAGGCAGACCACGTTCTCGTAGGACGACTTGTCGAAGACCAGCGTGCCGACCGCCATCAGCGTGTAGAACCAGCCGCGGGTCTGGTCGATCGCCTCGGAGATGAACTGCGCCGGGTAGCGGCTCTCGAAGAGCTCCTTGTTCTTGTACGGGTAGCCGTACTGGGCGAACGGCATGGAGCCCGAGTCGTACCAGGCGTCGATGACCTCGGGGACGCGGACCGCGGTGTGCGCGCAGCCGGCCTCGGGGCAGCCGAAGGTGACGTCGTCGATGTACGGGCGGTGCGGGTCGAGGCCCGACTGGTCGGCGCCGGTGAGCCCGGAGAGCTCGGCGCGGGAGCCGACACAGGTCAGGTGGCCCTCCTCGCAGCGCCAGATCGGCAGCGGGGTGCCCCAGTAGCGGGAGCGGGAGAGCGCCCAGTCGATGTTGTTGTTCAGCCAGTCGCCGAAGCGGCCGTGCTTGACGCTGGAGGGGAACCAGTTGGTCTTCTCGTTCTCCTCGATCAGCCGGTCCTTGACCGCGGTGGTGCGGATGTACCAGGACGGCTGCGCGTAGTAGAGGAGCGCGGTGTGGCAGCGCCAGCAGTGCGGGTAGCTGTGCTCGTAGGGCAGGTGCAGGAAGAGCAGCCCGCGCTCCTGCAGGTCCGCGGTCAGCGCCTCGTCGGCCTTCTTGAAGAAGACGCCGCCGACCAGCGGGAGGTCCTCCTCGAAGGTGCCGTCGGGGCGGACCGGGTTGACCACCGGCATGCCGTAGCCGCGGCAGACCTTGAGGTCGTCCTCACCGAACGCGGGGGACTGGTGGACCAGACCCGTGCCGTCCTCGGTGGTCACGTACTCGGCGTTGACGACGTAGTGGGCCTCGGACCCGGCCGGGAACTCCACCAGGTCGAAGGGCCGCCGGTAGGTCCAGCGCTCCATCTCGGCGCCGGTGAAGCTCTCCCCGGTGGTCTCCCAGCCCTCACCGAGGGCCTTGGCGACCAGCGGCTCGGCGACGACCAGCTTCTCGCTGCCGTCGGTGGCGACCACGTAGGTCACCTCCGGGTGGGCGGCGACCGCGGTGTTGGAGACCAGCGTCCACGGGGTGGTCGTCCACACCAGCAGGGAGGCCTGGCCGGCCAGCGGGCCGGAGGTCAGCGGGAAGCGGACGTAGACGGAGGGGTCGACGACCGTCTCGTAGCCCTGGGCCAGCTCGTGGTCGGACAGGCCGGTGCCGCAGCGCGGGCACCAGGGGGCGACACGGTGGTCCTGGACCAGGTGGCCCTTCTCGAAGATCTGCTTCAGCGACCACCAGACCGAGTCGACGTACTCGGGGTCCATGGTGCGGTACGCGTCGTCGAGGTCGACCCAGTAGCCCATGCGGGTCGTCAGCTCGGTGAACGCGTCGGTGTGACGGGTGACGGACTCCCGGCACTTCGCGTTGAACGCGGCGATGCCGTAGTTCTCGATGTCCTTCTTGCCGGTGAAGCCGAGCTCCTTCTCCACCGCGAGCTCCACGGGCAGGCCGTGGCAGTCCCAGCCCGCCTTGCGGGCCACGTGGTAGCCGCGCATGGTGCGGAAGCGGGGGAAGACGTCCTTGAAGACGCGGGCCTCGATGTGGTGGGCGCCGGGCATGCCGTTCGCGGTGGGCGGGCCCTCGTAGAACACCCACTCCGGGCGGCCCTCGGACCGCTCCAGCGACTTGGCGAAGATCTTCTGGTCCTGCCAGAAGTCGAGCACGGCGTGCTCGAGCGCGGGCAGGTCGACCTGAGCGGGAACCTGGCGGTACGTCGGCGCTGTCATCAGCGGCTTCCTCCAACGGACGTTGCTGCCTTCCGTCGGAGGGACGAGAGCCGTGCGCCGTCGGCGCGGTCCCGCGGTACCACCCTCCTTGGCCGCCGGTGCCCGCTCGCGCGCGCCCGGTGACCCCCTCATTCGGGTCACGACTGCCGGGTCTACCCGCCCGGCCCCCGCGTCCTGCCTGCGGGTGCTCCGGGCGTTCTTCCGGCGGCTCCGGGGTGATCTTCACGTCGTGCTCGCCCCCGGGCTCCCACCGTCCCCGGGTCGCTCTGGGCTGCGGGCGACGCTACTCGTCCCATCCACGCCTTGTCGCTGCGGCCAGTGTAAGGGGCGACAGCGGGTGACGGTGACGGCTTTCCCGGGGCCCCGGGAGCCTCCGCCGGCCTGGGCACCCGTTCGGCCCCCGTGCCGCGCATACCGGGCCCGCAGATGGGCACAACGCATGCAGCGGCGAGCCCCGTTGCCGCCGGTGCCGGGCCGATCTATGGTCCCAGCACGATGCGCGAGCAGGATCACAGCACGTGAGGGCCCGCGGGCGACTGAACCGCGGCAGGGCGGGAAGAAGGGCGCCGCCGCGCGAGCGGCGCCGGACCGAGCGGGTCGGGCAGCGTGGTGCGGCGTCGGCCGCGCCCGGGACGAGAGGCAGGGGCGTGACCAACGGGAAGAGTGCGGCCACGGCGGCGGCGGTGGCGAAGGCGCGGGTGGAGCCGGGAGACCTCGCGGTCCGCCCCGGCGAGGACCCGTGGACCCGGGAAGAGGTCGAGGAGGCCCGCTCGGAACTCGAGGGCGAGGCCGCGAGACTGCGCGAGGAGATCGCCTCGGCGGAACGCGCCCTGGCCCGGCTGATGCGCGACTCCGGTGACGGGGCCGGCGACGACCAGGCCGACACCGGTGCGAAGAACATCACCCGCGAGCACGAACTGGCGCTGGCGTCGGCGGCCAACGAGACGCTGACCCAGACCGAGCACGCCCTGGAGCGGCTGGACGCCGGCGCCTACGGCCGGTGCGAGAGCTGCGGAAACGCCATCGGCAAGGCCCGCATGCAGGCCTTCCCGCGCGCCACCCTGTGCGTGGAGTGCAAGCAGAAGCAGGAGAGGAGGCACTGACCACAGCGGTCGCCGCGGCCGTGCCGTACGCTCTCCTTCCAGTCAGGTAACCAGGCCGAAGGACTCACGTGGCAGAGGCGGAGCGCATCATCGGTACGCCGGAGACTCCGGACGAGGCGGCAGCCCCGGAGGAGAACGAGGAGGGGCAGCCCCCGCGGGGCAAGCGGCGCGTCACCGCGCTCGTCCTCGTCGCCGTACTGGCGTACGTCCTCGACCTGGTCAGCAAGCTGATCGTGGTGGCCGAACTGGAGCCGGGGAACCGCTCCGTCGAGCTGCTCGGCGAGTGGCTGCGCCTGGACGTGATCCGCAACCCGGGCGCCGCCTTCGGCTTCGGCGAGGCGTTCACCATCATCTTCACGGTGATCGCGGCCGCCGTGATCGTGGTGATCTTCCGTCTCGCCCGCAAGCTCTACAGCGCGCCGTGGGCGGTGGCCCTCGGCCTGCTGCTGGGCGGCGCGCTGGGCAACCTCACCGACCGGATCTTCCGCTCGCCGGGCGTCTTCGAGGGCGCGGTGGTCGACTTCGTCGCGCCCAAGCACTTCGCGGTGTTCAACCTGGCGGACGCGGCGATCGTCTGCGGCGGCATCCTGATCGTGCTGCTCTCCTTCAAGGGCCTGGACCCGGACGGCACGGTCCACAAGGACTGACGCGCGACGCGGCGGCGGCCTCTCCCCGGGGAGCGGCCGCACATGGCCGCGCGCCGTGCCGTGTCACCCGTCCGGCATACTCGACGGGTGAGCACGATTCCCGAGATCCGAACCCTGCCCGTGCCGGACGGCCTGGAGGGCGAGCGCGTCGACGCCGCCATCTCCCGGATGTTCGGCTTCTCCCGTACCAAGGCGGCCGAGCTGGCCGCGTCGGGCAAGGTGCTGGTCGACGGGGTGGTCGTCGGCAAGTCCGAGCGCGTCTCCGGCGGCGCCTGGCTCGAGGTGGAGATGCCCCAGGCCCCCGCCCCCGTGCAGGTGGTCGCCGAGCCCGTCGAGGGCATGGAGATCGTTCACGACGACGACGACATCGTCGTGATCGTCAAGCCGGTCGGCGTGGCCGCGCACCCCTCGCCCGGCTGGAACGGCACCACCGTGATCGGCGGCCTGGCCGCGGCCGGCTACCGCATCTCCACCTCCGGCGCCGCCGAGCGCCAGGGCATCGTGCACCGCCTGGACGTCGGCACCTCCGGCCTGATGGTCGTCGCCAAGTCCGAGCACGCGTACACGTCGCTCAAGCGCCAGTTCAAGGAGCGCACGGTCGACAAGCGCTACCACACCCTGGTGCAGGGCCACCCGGACCCGACCAGCGGCACCATCGACGCGCCCATCGGCCGCCACCCCAGCAGCGACTGGAAGTGGGCGGTCACCGCCGAGGGCAAGCCGTCGGTCACCCACTACGACCTCATCGAGGCCTTCCGCGCGGCGTCCCTGCTGGACGTCAAGCTGGAGACCGGCCGCACCCACCAGATCCGCGTGCACATGTCGGCCCACCGGCACCCCTGCGTCGGCGACCTCACCTACGGGGCGGACCCGACGCTGGCCAAGCGGCTCGGCCTGACCCGCCAGTGGCTGCACGCCGTGCGCCTCGGCCTGGAGCACCCCGGCACCGGCGAGTGGGTCGAGTTCGCCAGCGACTACCCGCAGGACCTGAGCCAGGCCCTCGACAAGGTGCGTGAGGAGACCTACGCGTGAGCGCCCCCACCGCGCGGTCCGTCGTGGTCCGGGTCGTCGAGGACCCGGCCGGGCGCGAGGCCTGCTTCCGGGTTCGCAAGCAGGTCTTCGTCGTCGAGCAGGGCGTGCCCGAGGACGTCGAGTACGACGCGCTGGACGCCCACGCCGTGCACGTGCTGGCCGTCCGCGAGGAGGACGGCGCCCCGCTGGGCACCGGCCGGCTGCTGTACGGCGAGGTGGCCGCGAAGAAGACCGGCGGGGACCCGTCGGTCGGCTCGCTGGGCCGGCTCGCGGTGCTGCCGGAGGCCCGCGGCCTCGGTGTCGGCGTGGCGCTGGTGCGGGGCATCGAGGACGCGGCGCGCGAGCGCGGGCTCGGTGTGGTCGACCTCGGGGCGCAGGTGCACGCCCTGGGCTTCTACGAACGGCTCGGCTACCGGGCCTACGGCCCGGTCTTCGACGACGCCGGCATCCCGCACCGGTCGATGCGGCGCGGCCTGTAGCCCACCGGGACCGCCGACGAGCGGTCCTCGCCGTGGCCCCCGGAGCCCCGGCTCAATTCTCGAGCCGGGGCTTCGGCATGCCGTCGCGCGCGGCGCGGGCCGCCTGCCCGGGCTGCTCGGCGGTGGGCAGCGGCAGGTTCATCGGCGTCTCCGGCGTGGCCGTCACGATGCGCGGCAGCGCGTAGGGGTGCTCGGCCACCAGCCAGCGCAGCATCTCCTCGCGGACGGTGACCCGGACCGTCCAGATGTCGTCCGCGTCCTTGGCGGTGACCAGCGCCCGGACCTCCATGGTGGTCGGCGTGGTGTCGGTGACCTGCACGCCGTGGGCGCGGCCGTCCCAGGCCGGGCAGTGGCGCAGGATGTCGCGGAGCTTGTCGCGCATCGCCTCCACCGGGGCCCGGTGGTCCAGGTGCCAGTAGACGACGCCGGTCATCTGGGCGCCGCCGCGGGACCAGTTCTCGAACGGCTTGGACGTGAAGTAGGACACCGGCATCGTGAAGCTGCGCTCGTCCCAGGTGCGCACGGTCAGGAAGGTCAGGGTGATCTCCTCGACGGTGCCCCACTCGCCCTCGACGACCACGGTGTCGCCGATGCGGACCATGTCGCCGAAGGCGATCTGCAGACCGGCGAAGACGTTGCTCAGGGTGGACTGCGCGGCGACGCCGGCGACGATGCCGAGGAGACCCGCGGAGGCCAGCAGCGAGGTGCCGGCCGCGCGCATCGCGGGGAAGGTGAGCAGCATCGCGGCGACGGCGACCACACCGACGATCGCGGTGACCACCCGCATGATCAGCTCGACCTGGGTGCGCACCCGGCGCACCCGCGCCGGATCGCGGTGGACCCTGGCGTACCGGTCGTAGGTCGCCTCCACGATCGCCGCCGCGATGCGGATCAGCAGCCAGGCGGTGGCGCCGATGAGGACCAGGGTGATGACGCGGCCGATCAGCACCCGGTACGGGCCGCCGATCTGCGCCTCGTCGTAGGAGGCGCGCAGCAGGGCGACGCACAGGGCTATCTGGTAGGGGATACGAGCACGCCTCAGCAGACCCCAGGCAGGGGTCTCCGGGTGGCGCTCGTCGGCCTTGCGGAGCAGCAGGTCCGTGGCCCACCCGATGAGGAGGGTGAGGAGGACCGAGCCGCCGACGACGATGAGCGGACGCATGACGTTCTCCATCAGGGGCGCTTATCCCGCACCGGGGAGATGTGAACACGGAGGTCGTGTGAGCATTGACGCATGAACGTGATGCTCTTCCACTCGACCTACGGCCTGCGCCCCGCCGTCCACGAGGCGGCCGACCGGCTGCGCGCGGCGGGCCACCAGGTGTGGACCCCGGACCTCTTCGGAGGACGGGTCTTCGACACGGTCGAGGAGGGCATGGACCACCACGCCGCGATCGGCGCGGATGAACTGCTGAAGCGGGCGGTACTGGCGGCGGCGCCCTACTCGGAGCGGGGGCTGGTGTACGCCGGCTTCTCGCTGGGCGCGGCCACCGCGCAGACCCTGGCGCTGGGCGACGACAAGGCACGCGGCCTGCTGCTCCTGCACGGCACCTCGGACCTCGCGGCGAACACCGCGGTGGACGACCTGCCGGTGCAGCTCCACGTGGCGGAGCCCGATCCGTTCGAGACGGACGACTGGCTGAGCTCCTGGTACCTGCAGATGCGCCGGGCCGGCGCGGACGTGGAGATCTACCGGTATCCCGGGGCCGGTCATCTCTACACCGACCCCGGTCTTCCGGACCACGACGCCGAGGCGGCCGAGGCCACCTGGAGGGTGGCGCTCGGCTTCCTCGACGCGCTCTAGTCCGCGGTCAGGCGGTGGTTCAGCCCGCGCGGTAGGCGGTCCACGCCTGCTGCATGCGGGTCACCTGGCCGGCGGTGAACTGGTACATGCAGGAGTCGTACGTGTAGTCCATGAAGTTGTGGATCGGGTCGGCGCCGGTGGACTTGGTGCAGGTGTCGCGGCCGGTCGGGCACTCGTAGGCCGGGCTGGCCTCGGGGGCGGTGTCGGAGACGTAGTCGCCGTTGCCGTTGCAGCCGCCCTGGAAGGTGTGGTAGAGGCCCAGCCAGTGGCCGACCTCGTGGGTGGCGGTGTCGCCCTGGTTGTAGTTGGTCGCGGTGCCGCCCGGGAGCGACTCGTCCAGCATGACCACGCCGTCCTGCGAGCCGATGTTGGAGGTCGGGAAGGTCGCCCAGCCGAGCAGGCCACCGCCGAGGTTGGCGGTGTAGATGTTGAGGGCGTTCTTGCCGCCCTTGCGGAGGGCCGTCTTCATGGCCTTCTCCGCGGCGGAGCCGGAGCTCACGTTGTACCAGGTCGCGTTGTTCGTGTAGTCGACGGCGGCCAGCGAGAACTGGAAGCCGGTGGCGACGTTGCCCGTGCCCTGGCCGGCGTAGGCGTTGTTCAGCACGCTGATCTGGTTGTTGATCTCGGTGGACGTCAGGTTGCCCTTGGTGCCGTCGGTGATGACGTGGAAGTACACCGGGATGGTCGCGGAGACCGCGGCGGCCGACGGGGCGGTCCGCTTCCCGGCCAGCGCCTTCTCCAGGTCGGCCTGCATGGCCTTGGCCTTGGCGGCGGTGACCTCGTTCGGGTCGGCGGCGCCGTGCTCGTGGCCCTTCGCCTGACGGGCCGCGGAGCCCGCGGTGTCCTCGCAGTGGTCGGCGGCGGCGACCTTGGCGGCGGGGGCCGCGGCCAGCGTCGTCGGGGCGGAGACCGGGGCGAGGGCGAGAGATCCGGCCACGGCGGCGGCGCCGAGGAGGCGACGGCGCATCTGAGGGGATATCCGGGCGAACGCACGCATGGTGAGCTCCTTGCTCGTGCGGAGGGACGGGGCGCGCGCAGGGATCTACCTGGCCGCTGCCCGGACATTACGTGGACATGGCGAAGCCGGACAGGTGCGGATCCGGCCTGATGGGGACGGGTGCAGACCGGGGCAATCGGGCACGCCGGACGCCGCCACCCCTTGCGGAGGGGGCGGCGGCGTCACGTGCGACGGTCGGCGAGGGTCCAAGTGTCCGGATTGGTTCGGTCATGACAAGGAGCTGGTATGCACCTGTCATGCGCTCGTAACCGTGGGGCCTCGTCGGGCTGCGTGGCTGAAAATCGACCTTCGCGTGTTACGCGCGTCGACTACACCGGGTCATAGGTCCGCTCCGCCTTCTGTGTGCCGCTGAGCGTGCGGTACGACCGCACCCAGTGGGAGGTGGCGGACGGATCGGTGCGGTCGGAGACGCGGTAGTAGTCCATCTGCGCCCGCTCGGGCGTCACCGAGAACACGCCGTACCCGTGCTGGTCGGTGTCGACGAACTTCACGTGCCGGTTCATGGCGCGGATGGCCGGGGAGGCGACCGCCGTGATCGTCCCCTCCGACACGCCCACGTAGTCGTTGAGGTTGTCCGAGGTCACCGAGGTGACGACGAACTCGGTGGCCGCCGAGGCGGTCAGCGGGTAGGTGGTGGCGTTGACCGGCACGTCGTTGGCGAAGGCCATGTGGATGTCGCCGGTCAGGAAGACCGTGTTGCGGATGCCGCCGGTCCGCAGGTGGGAGATGAGCTCCTTGCGGTCGTCGGTGTAGCCGTCCCACTGGTCCACGCTGATGGCGAGGTCCGGCAGACCCAGCAGCTCGCCGAGCGGTTCGCGGACGAACTCCGGCAGCTGCGCCACCGAGAACGGCGCGATCATGACGGAGTTGCCCACCAGCCGCCAGGTGGTGTCCGAGGCGGAGAGGCCGGATTTCAGCCAGTCCATCTGGGCGCGGCCGGTGAGGGTGCGGTCCGGGTCGTCCACCGAACCGCCCGCCGACGAGACCTGCTGGGAGCGGAAGCTGCGCAGGTCCAGCAGCGAGAGGTCGGCCAGCTTGCCGAAGCGCAGCCGGCGGTAGGTGGTGCCGGCGATCGCGGGACGGACCGGCATCCACTCGAAGTAGGCCTGCTTGGCGGCCGCCCGGCGGGCCACCCAGGTCCCCTCGGCGCCCTCGGTGTGGTTCTCCGCGCCGCCGGACCAGGTGTCGTTGGCTATCTCGTGGTCGTCCCAGATGGCGACGCAGGGGGCGGTGGCGTGCAGTGCCTGGAGGTCCTGGTCCGTCTTGTACCGGGCGTGCCGCATCCGGTAGTCGGCGAGGGTGAGGATCTCGTGTTCGGGCCGATGCGGGCGGACCACCCCGCCGTAGGCGTAGGCGCCGCCGGCGTACTCGTAGATGTAGTCGCCCAGGTGCAGCCAGGCGTCCAGGTCGCCGCGGCCGGCCAGGTGCCGGTACGGCGAGAAGTAACCCGACTCGTAGTTGGCGCAGGAGACCACGCCGAAGCGCAGGCCGGTCACCGCGGCGTCGGCGGCGGGCGCGGTGCGGGTGCGGGCGACGGGGGAGTGGACGCCGCCGGCGGTGAAGCGGAAGAAGTAGTCGGTGGCCGGGCGCAGACCGCGCACGTCGGCCTTCACGGTGTGGTCGGAGGCGGCGGTGGCGGTGACCGTGCCGCGGGCCACCACGCCGGACAGGGCCCGGTCGGTGGCGATCACCCACTCCACCGGGGTGTCCTCCCCGGCCCCGGAGCCCGGCGTCGCCTCGGGCGAGGGAGTCACCCGGGTCCACAGCAGGACGCCGTCGGGCAGCGGGTCGCCGGAGGCGACGCCGTGCAGGAAGGCGGGGGCGGCGGCGGCCAGGGCCGGCGCGGCGGCGGCCAGCGGCGCGGCCAGCACGGCTCCGGCCGCGGCTGCCTTGACCACCGTGCGGCGGCTGGGGGAGGCGGCGGGGGAGGGGAAGACGGGGGCGAGGGCGTCCGAGGTCGGTCTCTGTCGGCTCATGGGCCGGAGGCTACTGACGCGTACATGCAAGAGCGAGCGAACTCACAAGAGTTCGCCCGCTCTTCCACAGCTATTCGGCCACCGGCCGGGGCCGGCCCGGAATCAGCCCTTCAGGGCCTTGTCCATGGCCGTGGTGAAGTCCTCGGCCGTCATCGGCGCGTTCTGGCCGTTGGCGTCGGTGACGATCTTGCCGTCCATGACGAGGGACGGGGTGCCCTTGAAGCCGTACTTCTCGCCGTCGGAGTCGAACTTCTTGCTCATGTCCAGCGCCCAGCGGTCGAAGGTGCCGCCCGTGACGTCCTTCTCGAAGTCCTTGTTGCCCTTGAGGGCGTCGACCGAGTTGGCGACCTTGATCAGGTAGTCGTCGTCGGCGAACTTGTCGGTGGACTCCTCCGGGTGGAACTTCGCGGAGTACAGGGCGGCCTTGTAGTCGAGGAACGCCTCGGGGCTGACGTCCAGCGCGGCGCCCAGGGCGCTCAGGGCGTTCTTGGAGCCCTCGCCCGTGAGGTTGCCGTCGAGGAAGGTGGCGCCGACGAACTGCACCTTGTACTTGCCGTCGTCCATGCCCTTGCGGAGCGTCTCGCCGACGGTCTGCTCGAAGGCGGCGCACACCGGGCAGCGCGGGTCCTCGTAGACGGCCAGGGTCTTCTTGGCCTCGGCCTTGCCGATGACGACGTTCAGGCCGTTCTTGCCCTCGGTGTTGGCGGGCGCGACCAGCTTCGCGGTCTCGGCCGCCTCCCAGGCGGAGGGCTTGTTGGCCTGGGCGATGCCGTAGGCGACGCCGCCGGCTATCGCGAGGCCGGCCACGACGGACACGGCCACGACGACCTGGCGCTTGGTCTTCGCGCGCTTGGCCTCGCGCTCGCGCTCCTGACGCAGGCGCTCGCGGGCGGCGGTCTTGGCGGCCTGGGAGTTGCGCTGGCTCATGGGGTTCTCCTGAACAAGGGGGAAGGAAGCATGGGACAAGCCATGGTGCTGGAAAGCCGAGGAGCCGCGAGGGCCCGGGAGGCCGACGGCGTGCGCGGGCGCGTCACGGCGCGCTCGCACGCGAGGGCGGCCTGGTGACGGGCTCCGGCGGGGCCGGGACGGGGGACCGCGAGGAGCCGCGGGTCAGGCGGCGGCGGCGTACGCGGCGGGAGGCCCGCGCAGCCCGAGGGAGCGCACCAGGTACCGGATCCGCGGGGCCCCGGCCGCGGTGGCGCGGACGACGGGCCGCGGCACGCGGACGGCGGGCGCCGCGACGGTGGCGAAGGCCACCAGCAGCGGACGGAAGGTGGTCGCGGCGACGGCGCGCAGCACCTGGCCCAGCGCGCGCTCGCCGCGGCTCAGCCAGGCGGCGGCCAGCAGCCCCACCCCGACGTGACAGGCGAGCAGCGCCCAGGCCGCGCCCGGCCCGCTCCCGGCGAGCACCGCGGCGGCGCCCTCCGGGGAGGCGGCGGGCGCCAGGGACGCGCCCACCGGGGTCCCGGCGCAGAGCAGGTCGAGGCCGACGGAGTGCAGGGGACCGGTCACCGGCCCGCCGGCCGCGCCGTAGCAGGCGTGCTGGCCGGAGGTGAAGACCGTGTCGACGGCGAGTTCCAGGGGGACCAGCAGGGCCGCGATCGACCCGAAGCGGCGCTCCCGGCCGGCCAGCGCCCAGGCCGCCACGAAGACGGCCGCGCAGACCGCGGCCACCGTGGACAGCGGCAGCGGCGCGCCCGAGAGCAGCACGTGGGACGCGCTGCCGACCGTCACGGCCAGTGCCGTGAACAGCACCGCGCGCGCGGCTCTCAGGGGGGCCCGGGACCTGTCCATCTCGCGGAAAGTCTGGCACGCCGCTGGTTAAAGGACTGGTAAAAGGTGACGGTGGCCACCGGCCGGAGCCGGGAACGTTCCCGATGCCCCGGGTTGTCGGTGGCGGGGCATAGAATTCGAGACCGACCCGTCGGACCACGCGCACCCCCCGACCCGTGCTCCTCAGGAGGCCCCACCCGTGTCGAAGCCGCCCTTCACGCACCTGCACGTCCACACCCAGTACTCGCTGCTGGACGGTGCCGCGCGGCTCAAGGACATGTTCCAGGCCTGCCAGGACATGGGCATGACGCACATCGCCATGTCCGACCACGGCAACCTGCACGGGGCCTACGACTTCTTCCACACCGCGAAGAAGGCCGGGGTCACGCCGATCATCGGTATCGAGGCGTACGTCGCCCCCGAGTCGCGGCGCAACAAGCGCAAGATCCAGTGGGGCCAGCCGCACCAGAAGCGCGACGACGTCTCGGGCTCCGGCGGTTACACCCACAAGACCATCTGGGCGGCGAACGCCACCGGCCTGCACAACATCTTCCGGCTCTCCTCGGACGCCTACAAGGAGGGCTGGCTGCAGAAGTGGCCCCGGATGGACAAGGAGACCATCTCCCAGTGGTCCGAGGGCCTGATCGCCTCCACCGGCTGCCCCTCCGGCGAGGTCCAGACCCGGCTGCGGCTCGGCCAGTTCGACGAGGCGGTCAAGGCGGCCGCCGACTACCAGGACATCTTCGGCAAGGACCGGTACTTCCTGGAGCTGATGGACCACGGCATCGACATCGAGCACCGGGTCCGCGAAGGCCTCCTGGAGATCGGGAAGAAGCTCGGCATCCCGCCGCTGGTCACCAACGACTCGCACTACACCTACGCGCACGAGGCCACCGCCCACGACGCGCTGCTGTGCATCCAGACCGGCAAGAACCTCTCCGACCCCGACCGCTTCAGGTTCGACGGGACCGGCTACTACCTGAAGTCGACGGAGGAGATGTACGCCATCGACTCCTCCGACGCCTGGCAGGAGGGCTGCCGCAACACCCTCCTGGTCGCCGAACAGATCGACACCACCGGCATGTTCGAGAAGCGCGACCTCATGCCGAAGTTCGACATCCCGGAGGGCTACACCGAGGTCACCTGGTTCCAGGAGGAGGTCCGCCGCGGCATGGAGCGCCGCTACCCGGGCGGCATCCCCGAGGACCGGCAGCGGCAGGCCGACTACGAGATGGACGTCATCATCCAGATGGGGTTCCCCGGCTACTTCCTGGTGGTCGCCGACTTCATCAACTGGGCCAAGGACAACGGCATCGCGGTGGGCCCGGGCCGAGGCTCCGCGGCCGGCTCGATCGTCGCCTACGCGATGGGCATCACCGACCTCGACCCGATCCCGCACGGCCTGATCTTCGAGCGCTTCCTCAACCCCGAGCGCGTCTCCATGCCCGACGTCGACATCGACTTCGACGAGCGCAGGCGCGTCGAGGTGATCCGCTACGTCACCGAGAAGTACGGCGCCGACAAGGTCGCCATGATCGGCACCTACGGCACGATCAAGGCCAAGAACGCCATCAAGGACTCCGCCCGCGTCCTCGGCTACCCGTACGCGATGGGCGACCGCCTCACCAAGGCGATGCCCGCCGACGTCCTCGGCAAGGGCATCCCGCTCTCCGGCATCACCGACCCCAAGCACCCCCGTTACTCGGAGGCCGGCGAGATCCGGTCGATGTACGAGAACGAGGCGGACGTCAAGAAGGTCATCGACACCGCCATGGGCGTCGAGGGCCTGGTGCGGCAGATGGGCGTGCACGCCGCCGGCGTCATCATGTCCAGCGAGACCATCACCGACCACGTCCCGGTCTGGGTCCGGCACACCGACGGCGTCACCATCACGCAGTGGGACTACCCGAGCTGCGAGTCGCTCGGCCTGCTGAAGATGGACTTCCTCGGCCTGCGCAACCTCACGATCATGGACGACGCCGTCAAGATGGTGAAGGCCAACAAGGGGATCGACATCGATCTCCTGAGCCTCCCGCTCGACGACCCGACGACCTTCGAGCTCCTCCAGCGGGGCGACACCCTCGGCGTCTTCCAGTTCGACGGCGGCCCCATGCGCTCCCTGCTGCGCATGATGAAGCCCGACAACTTCGAGGACATCTCCGCCGTCTCGGCCCTGTACCGGCCGGGCCCGATGGGCATGAACTCGCACATCAACTACGCGCTCCGCAAGAACAAGCAGCAGGAGATCACGCCGATCCACAAGGAGCTCGAGGAGCCCCTCGAGGAGGTCCTGGCGGTCACCTACGGCCTGATCGTGTACCAGGAGCAGGTGCAGAAGGCCGCCCAGATCGTCGCCGGCTACTCGCTCGGCGAGGCCGACATCCTGCGCCGCGTGATGGGCAAGAAGAAGCCCGACGAACTGGCCAAGAACTTCACCATCTTCCAGGCCGGCGCCCGCAAGAACGGCTACAGCGACGAGGCGATCCAGGCGCTCTGGGACGTGCTGGTGCCCTTCGCCGGCTACGCGTTCAACAAGGCGCACTCCGCCGCCTACGGCCTGGTCTCCTACTGGACGGCCTACCTCAAGGCCAACCACCCGGCCGAGTACATGGCCGGTCTGCTCACCTCGGTGAAGGACGACAAGGACAAGTCCGCGGTCTACCTCAACGAGTGCCGCCGCATGGGCATCAAGGTGCTCCCGCCGAACGTCAACGAGTCCGAGCCCAACTTCGCCGCCCAGGGCGACGACGTGATCCTCTTCGGCCTCTCCGCGGTCCGCAACGTCGGCTCCAACGTCGTCGACTCGGTGATCAGGACCCGCAAGGCCAAGGGGAAGTTCTCCTCCTTCCCCGACTACCTCGACAAGGTCGAGGCCGTGGTCTGCAACAAGCGCACCACCGAGTCACTGATCAAGGCCGGCGCCTTCGACTCCATGGGGCACACCCGCAAGGGTCTGATCGCCCAGTACGAGCCGATGATCGACAACGTGGTCCAGGTCAAGCGCAAGGAGGCCGAGGGTCAGTTCGACCTCTTCGGCGGCATGGGCGACGAGGGCGCCGACGAGCCCGGCTTCGGGCTCGACGTCGAGTTCTCCACCGACGAGTGGGAGAAGACCTACCTGCTCGCCCAGGAGCGGGAGATGCTCGGCCTGTACGTCTCCGACCACCCGCTCTTCGGCCTGGAAAACGTCCTGTCCGACAAGGCGGACGCCGGTATCGCCCAGCTCACCGGCGGCGACTACGGGGACGGCGCGGTCGTCACCATCGGCGGCATCATCTCCGGCATCCAGCGCAAGATGACCAAGCAGGGCAACGCCTGGGCCATCGCCACCGTCGAGGACCTGGCCGGCTCCATCGACTGCATGTTCTTCCCCGCCACCTACCAGCTGGTCTCCACCCAGCTCGTCGAGGACGCCGTCGTCTTCGTCAAGGGCCGCCTCGACAAGCGCGAGGACGTGCCGCGACTGGTCGCCATGGAGCTGATGGTCCCCGACCTGTCCAACGCCGGGACCAACGCGCCGGTGGTGCTCACCATCCCGGCCACCCGCGTCACCCCGCCCATGGTGACCCGGCTCGGGGAGATCCTCTCCAGCCACAAGGGCGACAGCGAGGTGCGGATCAAGCTGCAGGGCCCGCGCAAGACGACCGTGCTGCGCCTGGACCGGCACCGGGTGAAGCCCGACCCCGCCCTCTACGGCGACCTCAAGGTGCTGCTCGGCCCGTCCTGCCTGGCGGGCTGAACCGGGCGGTATCCAAGGCCTCGGAACGCTTCAGGGGCCCGCCTCGGCTCGCGGTGCGAGCCCGGGCAGGCCCCTGAGGGCGCGACGTGCGCGACGCGCGCGTCAGTGGTGCGCGACGTGCGCTTCAGTCGCGCGTCAGTTGTGGCCGAAACGGCGCTGCTTGTTGCGCGCGACGTCCGCCGGGCTGCCCTGGACCTGCGCGACCGTGGACTGGTGCGGCGCGGCCTCGTCCGAGCGGTGCTGCGGACGGTCCGACCGGGCGGCGCGCTGGGCGGGCTTGCGGGTGTTCTTGTTCTTGGCCATGGTGATCTTCCTCCTGTGGGGGAATCGGTGGGCCAGAGCCGAATTCAGACTCACACAGGCCGCTCACGCACGCATGTCGGACGACTACCGTCTGTGACAGGCCCGTTGGGGTGCGGCGCCGCCAAGGACCGCGGCGGCCGGGCGCCGCACGGCCAAACGCCACGCCGAAGATCGAGTTCGGGCCGTGTGGACCCTCGTGCTGGGGCAGACTCGAAGCGAGCCCGAAGCACACCTCCCCGGACAGAGGAAAGAGGGTGACCGCGTGGACCGCTGCATCGTCCTGGTGGACGCCGGATATCTGCTGGGTGCCGCCGCCAGCCTCCTCGCCGGAGAGCCCTCGCGGTCCCGCATCTCCGTCGACCACGCCGCCCTCGTCCAGGGCCTGCGCGAACGCGCGGAGGCCGACACCCGGCAACCCCTGCTGCGTATCTACTGGTTCGACGGAGCCCCCGACCGGGTCCCGCAGCCGGAGCACCGCAGACTGCGGGTGATGCCCCGGGTCACCGTCCGCCTCGGCGCCCTCACGCGTTCCGAGGGACGTTGGGCGCAGAAGGGCGTCGACGCGGCCATGCACGCCGAACTGACCGAACTGGCCCGCAACCGCGCCTGCTCCGACATCGTCCTGGTGACCGGCGACGGCGACCTGCTGCCCGGGATGATGTCCGCCAAGGAGCACGGCGTCGCCGTCCACCTCTGGGCCGTGCAGGCCGCCGACAACAACTACAACCAGTCCGAGGACCTGGTCGCCGAGGCCGACGAACGCCGCGTCCTCGACCGGGCCTGGATCACCCAGGCCGTCCGCGCCCGCGACCTCACCGGAGCCTGCCCGCCGCAGCCCGCGCCGCGGCCCGAGATCGCCGCCATCCTCTCCGCCCCGCCAGGCGAACCCCCCGCCCAGGGCGACCGGCAGCCCTCCGCCCACGACGGCTCCCACCCCGCCTCCGTCAACGGAAACCCCCACAACGGAAACCCCCACAACGGAAACCCCCACCCCGGAAACCCCCACCACGGCGGCCCGCTCGACGGAAGCGCACTCAACGGAAGCCCGCTCGACGGCAACGCCGTCAACGGCGACGGCGTTGCCGTTGACGGGGGCGCCGACCGGGTGCCGGCCACCAAGGGCGTGCCCACCCCGAAGGACCTCGCCGCCCTGCGCGCCCCCGGCCCCCCGGCCACCGTCGCCCCCGCGCCGCAGCCCGCCACCGCCACCCTGCGCTGGTCCTCCGACCGCGGCTGGGTCGAGCGCCCCGGCACGCCGACGGAGTCCTCCGAGGCCGCCACCCTGCCCACGCTGGCCCAGCTCACCAGCGCCGAGCAGCGGTGGGCCGACCACGAGGAGGACATCACCAGCGTCGGCGGCGACGCCTACGAGGTCGGCCAGGTCTTCGCCCGCCGCTGGATCCAGCGGGTCACCGACACCGCCTGCCTGGGCAGGCTCTCCGCGGAGTACCCCCGCATCCCGCACCGCGTGGACGGCGAACTGCTGCGCTACGCCGCCCGCTTCGGGCTGCTCGCGCACAAGGACGACCAGATCGACGAGCACGACCGTTACGCCATCCGTGCGGGGTTCTGGCGCGAGGTCGACAGCCACACCGGGGCCGAGCGCCCGGCCGTCGCCGAGTGAACCGCACCTCGCCGGGCCCCGGGCGGGACGCCGTCGGCGGCGGGGTTGAATTTCGGGCCGAGTCGGGCACCCCGTAGGCTCATCCCTTGTGAACGCACGCTCCGCACCGCCGTCCCCTCACCCCGAGGCCGTGTGCGCGGTGCGTGACCTCACCAAGACCTATCCGGCCGGCCGCGGCCGCCGCGGCGCGCCCGGCACCCCGGAGGTGCGGGCCACCGACGCCGTCAGCCTGGAGATCCGGCGCGGCGAGATCTTCGGCCTGCTCGGCCCCAACGGCGCCGGCAAATCCACCCTGGTCCGGCAGATCACCGGGCTGATGCGGCCCGACCGCGGCAGCGTCACCCTCTACGGTCACGACATCGTCCGCCACCCCGAGCGCGCCTCGCGGATCCTCGCCTACCTCGGCCAGGAGTCCACCGCCCTGGACGAGCTGACCGTCTCGCTGGCCGTGGAGACCACCGGCCGGCTGCGCGGGCTCGACGTACGCGCCGCGCGCGCCGAGCGGGACGCGGTCCTCGACGAACTCGGCCTCGCCCCCCTCGCCGGCCGGGCCCTGCGCAAGCTGTCCGGCGGCCAGCGCCGGCTCGCCTGCTTCGCCACCGCGCTGGTCGGCGAGCGCCCCCTGCTGGTCCTCGACGAGCCGACCACCGGCATGGACCCGGTCGCCCGCCGCGCCGTCTGGTCCGCCGTCGACCGCCGCCGCGCCGAGCGCGGGGCGACGGTGCTGCTGGTCACCCACAACGTCATCGAGGCGGAGACCGTGCTGGACCGGGTCGCCGTGCTCGACCGGGGCCGGGTCATCGCCTGCGACACCCCCTCGGGCCTCAAGGAGCGCGTCGCCGACGAGGTCCGCGTCGACCTGGTCTGGCGGGAGAGCGCCCCGCTGCACGTGCCCGAGGTGGCCGCGCTGCGCGGACGTGCCGTCGAGTCCGGGCGCCGCTGGACGCTGCGGCTCGCCCCCGACGAGGCGCGGGCCGCCGTCGGCGCCGTCACCGGCGGGGCGGCCTTCGCCGCGCTGGACGACTTCACCCTGGCCACGCCGAGCCTGGAGGACGTCTACCTGGCGCTCGGCGGCGAGGCCCGGGGACTGGTGAAGGCGTGAGGACCCCGGACGGCGTGCGGACCGCGGCCCCGGGCAAGCACGGCGTGCGGACCGCGGCCCCCGGCACGCCGGCGACCGCGTCGACGATGAGGAGCAGCCAGTGAGCGTCGTACCCGCCGAGACGCGGCCGGGCACGGTACCGGCGCCCGCCGCGGCCCCGCAGCCGACGGGTGCCGCCCCCATGGCGTGCGCCGAGCTCGGGCCCCGGACCCGGCTGTGGCCGGCCCTCGACGCCGTCTACCGGGCCCAGCTCTCCCGGGCCCGGGTCGCGCGGATCCCCCTGCTGTTCGTGGCCACGTTCCAGTCCGTCGGCATCATGATCCTGATGCGCGGCGTGGTGGACGGCGGCGACGAGGCGCGGGCCGTGGTCGCCGGCTCCTCCGTGCTGGTCGTCGCCTTCGTGGCGCTCAACCTGCTCTCCCAGTACTTCGGCCAGCTGCGGGCCGGCGGCGGGCTCGACCACTACGCCACCCTGCCCGTGCCGCCCGCCGCGGTGGTGCTGGGCGCGGCCGCCGCGTACGCCTCCTTCACCGTGCCGGGGACCGTGGTCACGGCCGTCTTCGGGTGCCTGCTCTTCGGCCTGCCGCTCACCCACCTGTGGGTGCTGGCCGCCGTGGTGCCGCTGGCTGGGGCCGCCCTCGCCGGGCTCGGCGCGGCCTGCGGGCTGCTCGCGCCCCGGCCCGAGCTGGCCACCCTGCTGGGGCAGCTCGGCATGTCCGCGGCGCTGCTGCTGGGCGTGCTGCCCGCCTCCCGGATGCCGCAGGCGGTCGCCCTGGCCCGGGACCTGCTGCCCTCCACCTACGCGGTCGAGGCGTTCACCCGCTCCTTCGGCGCGCGGCCGGACTGGGCCCTCGTGCTGGGCGACCTCGCCGTCTGCGCCGTCGTCGGCGTCATCTCGCTGGCCGTGGCCACCTGGGCCTACCGCAGGGCCGCCGTCCGGTGACGCGCCGTCCGGCCCGGCCTGGCACGATGTCAGGGTGACCGCACCTCTGACTCCTCCTCCGCACCCGCAGTCCTCCTCCCAGGACGGCACCGCCCAGGACGGCACCGCCGACGGCGCCACGGTGTACGGCGGCTCCCCGGCGCCCGGCGGGTCGCAGGCCGCCGAGCGGCACGGCGAGGGCGCCACGGCCGGCGAGCCGGCCGGCGGCTCCCACCGGTACGCGCCGCGCTCCGCCGTGCGGGCGTACCTGGAGGACGGCCCCGGCCTGCGCACCGAGCTGCGCCAGGCCGCGCTGGTGCTGTGCGCGCTCACCGCGGCCGGACTGCTGCTGGGGCTGCTCTGGGTCTGGCTGGCGCCGCGGGTGCCGCTGGTGGGCGAGGTGTCCGACGGCCGGTGGGTGGCCTTCCTCGCGGACATCGAGGGCGAGCAGGCGGTCGGGGCGGACGGAACGTTCACCCTGCTGGCCGCCGGGTTCGGACTGCTCAGCGCGGTGCCGGTGTTCCTCCTCGCGCGGCGCGGCGGCGTGCCGGTGGTCGTGGGGCTCTGCCTCGGCGGGCTGCTCGGGTCGCTGGTGGCCTGGCAGACCGGCATGTCACTCGGTCCCACGAGCGACGTGGCGGCGCACGCCCGCCAGGTGGGCGAGGGCGTCCGGTTCGACGCGCCGCTGGAACTCCACGCGATCAGCGCGCTGGCCGCCTGGCCGGTGGTCGCCCTGCTGACCCACCTGACCCTCACGGCGCTCCTCGTACCGCGCGAGGACGAGGAGCCCGGCGGCGACCTGCGGGACGACGGCGACGACCCGGCGCCGACGGTCAGCCTCCAGAAGTAGTTCCCGGTCCCTACGCCCGCCCGATCGGGGCGAGTACCGCGGCGGTCAGGGTGGCCAGGTCCTTCGGGGACAGCTCGACCTCCAGGCCGCGCCGGCCGGCGGAGACGCAGATCGTCCCGTGGCCCTCGGCGGAGGCGTCCAGCACCGTCCGCAGCCGCTTGCGCTGGCCCAGCGGCGAGATGCCGCCCCGGACGTACCCCGTGGTGCGCTCGGCCAGCGTGGGGTCGGCCATCGCCGCCCGCTTGCCGCCCACCGCGGAGGCCAGGGCCTTCAGGTCCAGCGACCCGGCCACCGGCACCACGGCCACCACCAGGGAGCCGTCCACGTCCGCGACCAGGGTCTTGAACACCCGCTCCGGCGACACGCCCATCGCCTCGGCGGCCTCCTCGCCGTACGAGGGGTGCGCGGGGTCGTGCTCGTAGGCGTGCACGGTGAACGCCACGCCGGCCTCGGTCAGCGCGACCGTGGCGGGCGTGCCGCCGGACTGCTGCTTCTTCGACTTCTTCGCCATCTTCCCGTCCTGTGCGGCTCCACCGGCCCGGTGCAGGGCCGGGACGCGTCCCCGCGCAGCGTAGTGCCGGGTGCGAAGGGCGCGGCGGCGCCGTCCGCGGTGCGGGCCGCGCGCACCGACCGGCCTCCGGGGGCGCCGGGCCGCGCGCCCCGGCCTCCGGGTCAGTTCCTCCGGGTCAGTTGAGGCTGGTGGGGGTGCGGGTCAGGTCGCCGGCCGGGAGGGAGGGCAGGCTGCGGATGATCGAGGCCTCCCGGCGCAGCAGCCGCAGCTCGTCCCGCAGCCGCGATGCCGTGTCGGGGGTCTGCAGCAGCCGCTGCTTGGTCGGCGTGTCCAGCACCATCGCCGCGGCGACCAGGTACGACACCACCGACGGTTCGTCCGGCAGCTCGGCCGACGAGGTCAGCGACCGCTCGCTCGCCCCCGCCAGCCGCTTCTGGTACTGCCGGAAGGAGCGCAGCACCCCCTCGGCGAGCGTCCCCGCGCCGTCCCCCTCCTCCTCCGGCAGCTCCTCCAGCTCGCCCGTCAGGTACGGCCCCGAGGCGTCCACCGAGAGAAGCCTGGCCCGCTTCGTGCCGGTGGCCAGCACCTCGTAGGTGCCGTCGGCGCGCTCGCGGATGGTGGCCACGTCGGCCACGCAGACCACCGAGTGGAAGGAGTTGCCCGGCTCCGGGGCGAAACCGGCGGCCGGGCCCCGCTCCAGCGGCGTGGTCGGGTCGGGCATGCCGGGAGCGCTGGGCGCCACCTCGTGGCCGTCCCGGATGGCGACCACGGCGAACCGGCGCGGCGCCTCCTCCGGCACCTGGAGCAGGTCGCGCATCATGGCGCGATACCGCTCCTCGAAGACGTTCAGGGGAAGCACGAGCCCGGGGAACAGGACCATGTTCAGGGGAAACAGCGGCAGCCGCAGGGTGGTCACGGCGCAAAAGCCTAATGCGCGCGGCGGCCGGACCCCGCGCCGCGGTCGGCCGCCCGCCGCGCCGGACCCCGCGTGGGGCGCCGGAGGGTCACCGCGGCGCCGGTCCGGCCGGCCGCCGTGGAGCCCCACCCGGCTGCCGGACCGGCCTCAGAGCCGGCCCAGCAGACGGGTGAACCCGGCGGCCACCGCCGTGGCCATCACCCAGCCGAGCAGGATCAGCACGGCGGCCAGCCACTGCCAGACGCCCCGCAGGTGCCAGGCGGTGGCGTGCCCGAGGTCGATCACCGGCAGCAGCAGGTCCAGCGAGAACAGCGCCGGACTCCACTCCGGGTGCTCCTCCGCCCGGGCCGGCGTCGGCTCGGAGCGGGAGAACAGCAGGGTGCTGGCCGCCCAGAGCACCGCCAGCCAGGTCGCCGCCCGGGCCGGGCGGTAGCCGTAGGCGACCGCGATGTCCTGGAGGTAGCCCCACAGCTTCGCCGCCGGGGGGAGGGTCTCCCGGCGGCGCCGGTGCTTGGCCAGCAGCACCTCGCGGGCGTCCTCGTCCTCGCCGCCGCCGCGCAGCACGGCCGCCAGCAGCTCGTAGGGCTCCGGGCTGTACTCGGGGGTCGCCGCGACCAGCCACTCCAGGCGCTGCTCCAGGGTGAAGGGGCCCTGGGGCACCAGGTTCTCGTAACAGAACCCGCCCATGTGCAGGCGGCCCGGCCCCGGCCAGCTCTCCGCCCGGTCCACCAGGTTCACCACCCGCGCCCCGGACAGCACCACCCGGCCCCGCCGCGGCCGCACCGGCAGGAACCGCAGCTCCGGCGTCTGCACGCGGCGCAGCGACAGCTCCTGCTCGCCCGTCAGGGTGAACCGGGCCGCCCGCAGGTCCACCGAGTCGCCGAAGCGCCCGTCGTCCAGCCGGACCCCGCCCAGGCAGTCGAACGGCTGGACCCGGATCCCGCGTGCCGGGGTGTTCCCGCCGAGCTGGGCGGAGCCGACCCCGGCGGGCGTCAGGTACAGGGCGCGGCCCACCGTCAGCTGGGGAGCGTTGAGCGCGAGCCGCGCGTAGGGGTTGGCCAGGCGCGCGCCGCGCAGGCTCAGCGAGGCGCCCACCTCCGCCGAACGCAACCCCAGCTCGCCGTGCGATTCCAGCAGGTCCGCCTGCAGGTCCTGGCCGACCTTCATGCCGTCCGCGGACACCGAGCGCCCGTGCCGGTCGTGCCGCACCACCGCCTGGCTGAGCAGCAGGTCGGTGCCGATGCGGGCGTCGGAGAGCCGGATGCCGCGGGCGAAGCGGCACCGCGGCAGGTGCAGGTCGCCCTCGGTGTGCAGGCGGGCGGCCTCCAGGCGGGGGATCGCGCAGTTCTCCAGCCGCACGGTGGTGAACTTGGCCTCCGGGAGCAGGATCTCGTCGTCGAAGCGGCAGTCCGCCATCTCCACGTAGGGCTCGACCGTGCCGCCCGCCAGGTCCAGGGACCCGGTGACCCGCACCCCGACCAGCTTCAGCGCGGCCACCCGGCCGGCCAGGGCGGGCGGGCCGTCCAGCAGCAGCCAGCAGACGACGCGGGCACGGACGGTGCGCTCGGGGCCCCACGGGTGACGGCCGTGCGGGTCGTCCACGGCCAGGTCGCCGTGGCGCAGGTCGTAGACGCTGCCGTCGCGGAACGCCAGCCACATCCCCGACTCCGCCGCCGTCAGGTCGCGCGGCGGGCCGGGCTCACGGATTCCGTCGGGAACGACGGGGCCACCCTCGGTCACGGCACTCACTCCCTCCTCCCGGTGCCCCCTGGTCGTACAGCGGTCATGCCCGAACGTGACCGCACGGACACCTTGCGTAACGGTGATCTTTTGTCCGCCCCGGCGGGCGGCGGCCGTATCAGCGGTTGATACGTGACGTCGTTCCACCTTTCGGGTCTGAGAGAATTGGAGCCGTGATCTCCCGAATCGATCTGCGCGGCGACGCCCTCCCCGAGGGCCCCGCCCTGCGCAGCCTGCTGCCCCGAGCCGACTTCGACGTGTCCGCCGCCCTCGAGAAGGTGCGGCCGATCTGCGAGGACGTGCATCATCGTGGCGACGCGGCACTGATCGACTTCGCCGAGAAGTTCGACGGCGTGCGCCTGGAGTCCGTGCGCGTCCCGGCCGCCGCGCTCGCCGAGGCGCTGGAGGGCCTGGACCCGGAGATCCGTGCCGCCCTCGAGGAGTCGATCCGGCGCGTCCGCACGGTCCACCGCGCCCAGCGCCGCACCAACCACACCACCCAGGTCGCCCCCGGCGGCACGGTCACCGAGAAGTGGGTGCCGGTCCAGCGGGTCGGCCTGTACGCGCCCGGCGGCCGCTCGGTGTACCCGTCCTCGGTGATCATGGACGCGGTGCCGGCCCAGGAGGCGGGCGTCGAGTCGATCGCGCTGGCCTCCCCGGCGCAGAAGCCCGCTTTTGACGGTGATCCCGCCGGCGGCCTGCCGCACCCCACGATCCTCGCCGCCTGCGCCCTGCTGGGCGTCGACGAGGTCTACGCGGCCGGCGGCGCCACCGCCGTCGCGATGTTCGCGTACGGCACCGAGTCCTGCCCGCCCGCCGACATGGTCACCGGCCCCGGCAACATCTGGGTCGCCGCCGCCAAGCGGTACTTCACCGGGAAGATCGGCATCGACGCCGAGGCCGGCCCGACCGAGATCGCGATCCTCGCCGACGACACCGCCGACCCGGTCCACGTCGCCGCCGACCTGATCAGCCAGGCCGAGCACGACCCGCTGGCCGGCGCGGTGCTGGTCACCGACTCCGAGGCGCTGGCCGAGGCGGTGGAGCGCGAGCTGAAGCCGCAGGTCGAGGCGAGCAAGCACACCGCCGAGCGGATCGCCCCCGCGCTGGCCGGCCGCCAGTCGGCGATCGTCCTGGTCGACGGCATCGAGGACGGCCTGAAGGTGGTCGACGCCTACGGCGCCGAGCACCTGGAGGTCATGACCGCCGACGCCGCCGCGCTCGCCGACCGCGTGAAGAACGCCGGCGCGATCTTCGTCGGCCCCTGGTCCCCGGTCTCGCTGGGCGACTACGCGGCCGGCTCCAACCACGTGCTGCCCACCGGCGGCTGCGCCTGCCACTCCTCGGGCCTGTCCGTGCAGTCCTTCCTGCGCGGCATCCACATCGTCGACTACAGCCGCGACGCGCTGGCCGACGTGGCGCACACCGTCATCACCCTCGCCGAGGCCGAGGACCTCCCGGCCCACGGCGCGGCGATCAAGGCGCGGTTCGCCGGAGGCGAGCCGAAGACGTGGGGCGAGTGGAAGGTACCCGGGGGCAAGTGAGCGACGTGAGCGAGATCCGCATCGACGACCTGCCCGTACGCGAGGAGCTGCGCGGCAAGTCCCCGTACGGCGCGCCGCAGCTCGACGTGCCGGTGCGCCTGAACACCAACGAGAACCCCTACCCGCTGCCCGACGCGCTGGTCGAGCGCATCGCCGAGCGGGTCCGCGAGGCCGCGCGCCACCTCAACCGCTACCCGGACCGGGACGCGGTCGAGCTGCGCACCCGGCTCGCCGCCTACCTCAACGACACGGCCCTGACGGACACCGCGGGTCACCCGGTCGGCACGGAGAACGTCTGGGCCGCCAACGGCTCCAACGAGGTCCTCCAGCAGCTGCTGCAGACCTTCGGCGGGCCCGGCCGCACCGCGATCGGCTTCGAGCCCTCGTACTCGATGCACGCCCTGATCGCCCGCGGCACCGGCACCGGCTGGATCTCCGGCCCCCGCAACGACGACTTCACCATCGACGTCCCCGCGGCCGAGAAGGCGATCGCCGAGCACCGGCCGGACGTCGTGTTCGTCACGACGCCCAACAACCCCACCGGCAACGCCGTGCCGGCCGAGGCGGTGCTCGCCCTGTACGAGGCCGCGCAGGCCGCCAAGCCGTCGATCGTCGTGGTCGACGAGGCCTACGTGGAGTTCAGCCACGGCAGTTCGCTGCTGCCGCTGCTGGAGGGGCGTCCGCACCTGGTGATCTCCCGGACCATGTCCAAGGCGTTCGGCGCCGCGGGTCTGCGCCTGGGCTACTTCGCCGCCCACCCCGCCGTGGTGGACGCCGTCCAGCTGGTCCGGCTGCCGTACCA
This sequence comes from Streptomyces sp. NPDC056600, assembly GCF_042792855.1. Classification (NCBI taxonomy): domain Bacteria; kingdom Bacillati; phylum Actinomycetota; class Actinomycetes; order Kitasatosporales; family Streptomycetaceae; genus Streptomyces; species Streptomyces sp. NPDC056600. Next base: position 122,109 of record NZ_JBHTVQ010000009.1, on the reverse strand, counting down.
CCTGTCGGCCGTCACCCAGGCCACGGCGCTCGCCGCCCTGGAACACACCGACACCCTGCTCGGCTACGTCGAGCAGCTGAAGAAGGAGCGCGACCGCCTGGTCGCCGAACTCCGCGGACTCGGTTACGAGGTGACCGACTCCGACGCCAACTTCGTCCAGTTCGGCCGGTTCGAGGACGCGCACGCCACCTGGCGGCGCATCCTCGACCACGGCGTGCTGGTGCGGGACAACGGCGTGCCCGGGTGGCTGCGGGTGACCGCGGGCACGCCCGCCGAGAACGACGCCTTCCTGGCGGCGGTACGCACGCTGGCGGAGGAAGACGTGAAGAAGCAGAACGAGGAGCAGAACTCATGAACCGCGTCGGGCGCGTCGAGCGCACCACCAAGGAGACCAAGGTCCTGGTCGAGATCGACCTCGACGGGACGGGACGCACCGACATCTCCACCGGCGTCGGCTTCTACGACCACATGCTGGACCAGCTCGGCCGCCACGGTCTGTTCGACCTGACCGTGCGCACCGAGGGCGACCTGCACATCGACTCGCACCACACCATCGAGGACACCGCCCTCGCCATCGGCGCCGCCTTCAAGCAGGCGCTCGGCGACAAGGTCGGCATCTACCGGTTCGGCAACTGCACCGTGCCGCTGGACGAGTCCCTCGCCCAGGTCACCGTCGACCTCTCCGGCCGCCCCTACCTGGTGCACACCGAGCCGGAGAACATGGCACCGATGATCGGCTCCTACGACACCACGATGACCCGGCACATCCTGGAGTCCTTCGTCGCCCAGGCCCAGATCGCCCTGCACGTCCACGTGCCGTACGGGCGCAACGCCCACCACATCGTGGAGTGCCAGTTCAAGGCGCTGGCCCGCGCCCTGCGCTACGCCTCCGAGCGCGACCCGCGCGCCGAGGGCATCCTGCCGTCCACGAAGGGCGCGCTGTAGCAGCGATGAACGGACTCTCCACCGCGCTGATCCTCCTCGGCCTCTTCCTGCTCGGAGGAGTGATCTCCTTCGCCAAGCAGAAGATGCCGACGAGCCTGATCGCCGTCCTCTCCATCGGCGCCGCCATCAGCATCATCGCCGGCGTCCTGTACTGGAAGTAGGAGCATGAGCAGCCCCAAGAAGATCGTCGTCTTCGACTACGGGTTCGGCAACGTCCGCTCCGCCGAGCGGGCGCTCGCCCGCACCGGCGCCGACGTCGAGATCACCCGCGACTACGACACCGCGATGAACGCCGACGGCCTGCTGGTCCCCGGCGTCGGCGCGTTCGCCGCCTGCATGCAGGGCCTGAAGGAGGCCCGCGGCGACTGGATCGTCGGCCGCCGGCGCGCCGGCGGCCGCCCGGTCATGGGCATCTGCGTCGGCATGCAGATCCTCTTCGCCCGCGGCATCGAGCACGGCGTGGAGGCCGAGGGCCTCGACGAGTGGCCCGGCACCGTCGAGCCGCTCCAGGCCGACATCGTCCCCCACATGGGCTGGAACACCGTCCAGGCCCCCGAGGACACCGAGCTGTTCGCCGGGCTCGGCCCGGACGAGCGGTTCTACTTCGTGCACTCCTACGCCGTCCACGACTGGGCGCTCGAGTCGCACAACCCGTCCATCGCCGCGCCCAAGGTCACCTGGTCCACCCACGGCGAGCCGTTCGTCGCCGCCGTGGAGAACGGTGCGCTGTGGGCCACCCAGTTCCACCCCGAGAAGTCCGGCGACGCCGGAGCGCAGCTGCTGACCAACTGGATCGGAACCCTCTAGACATGGCAGACACCGCCAAGCTTGAACTGCTCCCCGCCGTCGACGTGCGCGACGGCCAGGCCGTCCGCCTCGTCCACGGCGAGTCCGGCACCGAGACCTCCTACGGCTCCCCGCTGGAGGCCGCCCTCGCCTGGCAGTCGGCCGGCGCCGAGTGGCTGCACCTGGTCGACCTGGACGCCGCGTTCGGCACCGGTGACAACCGAGGGCTGATCTCCGAGGTCGCGCGGGCGATGGACATCAAGGTGGAGCTCTCCGGCGGCATCCGCGACGACGACTCGCTCGCCGCCGCGCTCGCCACCGGCGCCACCCGCGTCAACATCGGCACCGCCGCGCTGGAGGACCCCGAGTGGGTCGCCAAGATCATCGCGGAGCACGGCGACAAGATCGCCGTCGGCCTCGACGTACGCGGCACCACCCTGCGCGGCCGCGGCTGGACCCGCGACGGCGGCGACCTCTACGAGACGCTGGCCCGCCTGGACTCCGAGGGCTGCGCCCGCTACGTCGTCACCGACATCGCCAAGGACGGCACCCTGCAGGGCCCCAACCTGCAGCTGCTGAGGGACGTCTGCGCCCGCACCGACCGGCCGGTCGTCGCCTCCGGCGGGGTCTCCTCGCTGGACGACCTCCGCGCCATCGCCGAGCTGGTCCCGCTCGGCGTCGAGGGGTCCATCGTCGGCAAGGCGCTGTACGCCAAGGCGTTCACCCTGGAAGAGGCCCTGGAGGCTGTGTCCCGATGACCGAGGCCGTGCGGCGCGCGCAGAGTCCGGAACCCACCCCCTGGGAGGAGGAGATCGGCTTCGCGCGCGCCGTCGCGGCGGGCGACCGCGTGCTGGTGGGCGGCACCACCGCCTTCCGGGGCGGCGTCCTCGCGGGCGAGGGCGACCCCTACGAGCAGGCGCGGGCCGCGATCGGCAACGCCCTGCGGGCGATCGAGGAGTTCGGGCTGGGCCCCGACTCCGTGATCCGCACGCGGCTGTACCTCACCCACCGCCGCGACGTCGACGCGGTGGGCCGCGCCCACCAGGAGGTCTTCGGCGCGGTACGGCCGGTGACGACGCTGGTGGTCGTCGAGGGGTTCGTCGACCCGCGGATCCTGGTCGAGGTCGAGCTCGAGGCGTACCACGCGGGCTGAGCCTTCTTCTTTTCTTCGTTTTTCTTCGTGTGAGGAGCCGTGAATTCCCATGACCCTGGCGGTCCGAGTCATCCCCTGCCTGGACGTCGACAACGGCCGGGTCGTCAAGGGCGTCAACTTCCAGAACCTGCGCGACGCCGGTGACCCGGTGGAGATGGCGAAGGTGTACGACGCCGAGGGCGCCGACGAGTTGACCTTCCTCGACATCACCGCCTCCTCCGGCGACCGGGAGACCACCTACGACGTGGTGCGGCGCACGGCGGAGCAGGTGTTCATCCCGCTCACCGTGGGCGGCGGCGTGCGTACGGCCGACGACGTGGACAAGCTGCTGCGGGCCGGCGCCGACAAGGTGGGCGTCAACACCGCGGCCATCGCGCGGCCCGAACTGATCCGGGAGATCGCCGAGCGCTTCGGGCGGCAGGTGCTGGTGCTGTCGGTCGACGCGCGGCGCACCGACAGCGGGTCCTTCGAGGTCACCACGCACGGCGGGCGGCGGGGTACCGGCATCGACGCGGTCGAGTGGGCGCACCGGGCGGCGGAGCTGGGAGCGGGGGAGATCCTGCTCAACTCCATGGACGCGGACGGCACGAAGGACGGCTACGACCTGGAGATGATCACCGCGGTGCGCAAGCACGTGACGGTGCCGGTCATCGCCTCCGGCGGGGCGGGGCGGCTGGAGCACTTCGCCCCCGCGGTGGGCGCGGGGGCGGACGCGGTGCTCGCCGCCTCCGTCTTCCACTTCGGCGACCTGCGCATCGGCGAGGTCAAGTCCGCCCTCGCGGAGGCCGGCCACCCCGTCCGCTGAACCCCGGCCCCGCGCGTGCCGTTCCCCGCCGAGGGGCGGCACGCGCCGGGCGCGGCGTCAGATCCCGAGCGGGGTGGTGTGGGCCTTGGCGACGGCGTCCGGGTCGCCGTCGAGGACGACGTCGGCCACCTTCTGGCGGCCGAAGGCGAAGAGCAGCAGCTCCGACGGCTCCCCGGTGACCGTCACCACCGGCGCCCCCCGGTTCGCGACCGCCGTCCGCCCGTCGGGCCTCCGCAGCACCAGACCCACCGGCGCGCGCCGCCCCAGCAGCCGCGCCATCCGCTCCAGCCGGCTCCACAGCGCGTCCTGGAACACCGGATCGAGCTCCCGCGGCGTCCAGCCCTCCGCCGCCCGGCGCACGTCCTCGGTGTGGACGTAGAACTCCACCGTGTTGGACGCCTCGTCCACCTGCTTCAGGGAGAACGGCGACATCCGCGGCGGCCCGGTGCGGATCAGCTGGATCAGTTCCTCGTACGGCTTCGCGGCGAACTCCGCCCGCACCCGCTCCAGGCGGTCGGCCAGCGCCTTGATCAGTATGCCGCCCGCCGCGTCGGCGCGGCGCTCGCGCACCACCACGTGCGCGGCCAGGTCGCGGGCCGTCCACTCCCCGCACAGCGTGGGGGCCTGGGGCCCCGCCGTCTCCAACAGGTCGGCCAGAAGCAGCCGTTCACGCTTGGCAAACGTCGACATGCCCCCACCCTACGGCGGCCGGCCCCCGCCGCACAGGACGCGTCGGCGCGTCCGGCCCGCGTTCCCGCCCGCGTCCGGTCCCTGTCCGGCCCCCGGACGCCGTGCCCGGACCGCCGGCCGGTCGCGGCAGAATGGACCCATGAGCAGCAGCGCCACCCCCGCAGCCCCCACCGGTCTCGACCCCGCCGTCGCCGCCCGGCTCAAGCGCACCCCCGACGGGCTGGTCCCCGCCGTCGCCCAGCAGTACGACACCGGCGAGGTGCTGATGCTCGGCTGGATGGACGACGAGGCGCTGCACCGCACCCTCACCACCGGCCGCTGCACCTACTGGTCGCGCAGCCGTCAGGAGTACTGGGTCAAGGGCGACACCTCCGGCCACGTCCAGCACGTCAAGTCGGTCTCCCTCGACTGCGACGGCGACACCCTGCTCGTCCGCGTCGACCAGACCGGCGCCGCCTGCCACACCGGCGACCGCACCTGCTTCGACGCCGACGTGCTGCTCAAGGAGGAAGACACGCAGGCGGGAGCCGCCGCGGATCAGTAGGGTCCACGGCCATGGACCTCGAGACGTTCCGCACCCTCGCCGCCGGCCGGCGGGTCATCCCCGTCACCCGCAAGCTGCTCGCCGACGGCGACACCCCGCTCGCGCTCTACCGCAAACTCGCCGCCGAGCGCTCCGGCACCTTCCTGCTGGAGTCCGCCGAGAACGGCCGCTCCTGGTCCCGCTACTCCTTCGTCGGCGTCCGCAGCGCCGCCACCCTCACCGAACGCGGCGGCCAGGCCCACTGGCTCGGCACGCCGCCCGTCGGCGTCCCCGCCGAGGGCGACCCGCTGGCCGCGCTGCGCGCCACCGTGGAGACCCTGCACACCCCCCGCCAGGACGGGCTTCCGCCGTTCACCGGCGGCATGGTCGGCTACCTCGGCTACGACATCGTGCGCCGCCTGGAGAAGATCGGCCCCGGCGAACGCGACGACCTGAAGCTGCCCGAGCTGACCATGCTGCTCACCAGCGACCTGGCCGTCCTCGACCACTGGGACGGCACCGTCCTGCTGATCGCCAACGCCATCAACCACAACGACCTCGACACCGGCGTCGACGAGGCCCACGCCGACGCCGTCGCCCGCCTGGACGCCATGGAGGCCGACCTCGCCCGCCCGCTGGCCCAGCCGCCGGTCGCGCTGCCCGACGCCGCGCTTCCCGAGTACACCGCGCTGTGGGGCGGCGTCGAGTACCAGAAGGCCGTCGAGGACATCAAGGAACGCATCCGGGCCGGCGACGCCTTCCAGGTCGTCCCCTCCCAGCGCTTCGAGACCCCCTGCACGGCGAGCGCCCTGGACGTCTACCGGGTGCTGCGCGCCACCAACCCGTCGCCCTACATGTACCTCTTCCGGTTCGAGGGCTTCGACGTCGTCGGCTCCAGCCCCGAGGCGCTGGTCAAGGTGGAGGACGGCCGCGCCGTGGTGCACCCCATCGCCGGCACCCGCCACCGCGGCGCCACCCCGCAGGAGGACCAGGCGCTCGCCGACGAGCTGATGGCCGACCCCAAGGAGCGCGCCGAGCACCTGATGCTGGTCGACCTCGGGCGCAACGACCTCGGCCGGGTCTGCGAGCCCGGCTCCGTCGAGGTCGTCGACTTCATGTCGATCGAGCGGTACTCGCACGTGATGCACATCGTCTCCACCGTCACCGGCCGCGTCGCCCCGGGCCGCACCGCCTTCGACGTGCTCACCGCCTGCTTCCCGGCCGGCACCCTGTCCGGCGCGCCCAAGCCCAGCGCCCTGCGGATCATCGACGAGCTGGAGCCTTCACGGCGCGGCCTGTACGGCGGCGCGGTGGGCTACCTGGACTTCGCCGGGGACTCCGACACCGCCATCGCCATCCGCACCGCGCTGCTGCGCGAGGGCACCGCCTACGTGCAGGCCGGCGCGGGAGTGGTCGCCGACTCCGACCCGGTGGCCGAGGACACCGAGTGCCGCAACAAGGCCGCGGCCGTGCTGCGCGCCGTCCACAGCGCCAACCGGCTGGGGGCCGGCCGGACCGGCGCGTGAGGTGATGTCGCTCTCACCTGGCCCCCGGGCGGCCCACGGGGGGCATACGGGCGGGCCCGGCGGGGCCATAGTGGAGGGGTGACCTCCAGTGCTGACTCCCGCCCCGAAACCGCCGCGTCCGCCCGCCCGGGCCGCCGCAGTCTCGCCGTCGCCCTGTTCAGCGGGGCCGTCGGCGCGGCCGTGGCGCTGCTCTCCAGCCGGCAGCCCTGGGCCGAGGGCGCCGCGGAGGTGGCCGGCGGCGACTTCCCGCTGACCGCCACCGGCAGCGACGTCACCGGCGCGCCCGCCGCTCTCGCGATAGTGGGGCTGGCGGCGATGGTCGCCGTCTTCGCCGTCCGCCGCGCCGGCCGTGTCCTGGTCGCCGCGCTGCTCGCCCTGTGCGGCGCGGGCACCGTCGCGGCGGCCCTGCTCGGCGCCTCCGGCCGCTCCGCGCTCGAGGACAAGGCCGCCCAGGTCTCCGGCGACGCCACCGCCGCCGTCACCGGGCTGACCCACACCTCCTGGCCGTACGTCGCCGCGGCCGGCGGCGTGCTCATCCTGATCGCCGGGCTGCTCGCGCTGTGGCGCGGCAGCAGCTGGCCGGGCATGTCGTCCCGCTACGAGCGCGGCGCCGGCGTTCCGCGCCCCCGGCGCGCGGCCGGCGCGGCCCCGTCCCAGGCGCCCGCCGACCCCGAGCGTCCGGAGGACCTCTGGAAGGCCCTCGACCGCGGCGAGGACCCCACCGGGGCCTGAACGCGCCCACCCCGGGACGCGCCCCGCGGTACGGGTGGGGAAGAATGTGACGTGAGCGTCCCGCTCACCACACGTACACGCGTCAACGAGGAGCAAGTCATGGCGGGCAGCAACCACGGTCACACCCCGGCCGCCTGGACCGGCGTCATCATCGCCTTCGTCGGGTTCTGCGTAGCATCCGTCTTCATCGTGATGGCGCAGCCGGTCGGTTTCTGGGTCGGCATCGGTCTCACGCTGCTCGGCGCGGTCGTCGGCGGCCTGATGCGCCGTGCCGGCCTCGGCCAGGCGGAGCACGTGCACCCGGTGCACCAGGTCGCCGAGAACGCCTGAGCCGCGCCGGGCGAGGCAGCGCCCCGTCGACGTCGCGACACCGCCGATCAGGGGCGGTCCGGACCTCCGGACCGCCCCTGACGCGTTCCCGCGCCGCGCGGCGCGCCGGTGCGGGGCACAATGCCCGGGTGACCACCGGCACCCCGCGCCCCCTCGCCCAGCAGCCGTCCGGCGACCCGCCGCCCGCGCCGGGGGCGGCCCCCGCCACGAAGCCGCCCACCGCGCCGCCGCCGTCCGCCGCCGCGCCGCCGTCCGCCACGAAGTCGCCTGCCGCGGAGTCGCCCGCCGCCGTGCCGCCGGTCGCCGCCCAGCCGGCCGCCAAGGAGTCGCCGGCAGCCGCCGCGCCGCCGCCTGCCACGAAGCCGCCCACCGCCCCGCCGCTGGTCGCCGCCACGCCGCCGGTCGTCGCCGGACCCGGCGACACGCCGACGGCCGCGGACGCGGCGCCCGCGCACCCCGCGCCCGCCGGGACCGCCGGGGACGCGGCGGGGGGAGTCCCCGGGACGGGAGCTGTGCGGGGGCCCGCCACGCCCTCCGGGCCCCTGTGGCGGCGGACGGCCCCTCCGGTGGCCGTGCTCGGCGTGGTCGTCGGGGCCTTCGCGTACGTGCGGGCCGTGGACCCGAACCGGCCCGGGCACTACCCGGCCTGTCCGCTGCTCGCCCTCACCGGCGTGTACTGCCCCGGCTGCGGCGGCCTGCGCAGCGCCCACGCCTTCGCCCACGGCGACCTGGTCGCGGCGCTGCACGCCAACGCCCCGGCCGTCGTCGGCTACCTGCTGTTCGCGGTGGCCTGGAGCGTGTGGGCGGCGCGCACCGCCAGGGGGCTGCCGACACGGGTCACGGCGCGGCCGGCGCACCTGTGGGCCCTCGGGACCGTGCTCGCCGTGTTCACCCTCGTGCGCAATCTGCCGTTCGGCGGATGGCTGCACCCATGAGGGTGGGTCCGCACACCTGATGCCCCTGGGCGGGAAACGTCCAGGTAGTGGGACCGGCCGCCGCCTGATGCGGGACGCGGGGCGCCTGGCGGATACCATCGCAAGTGACCATCGGTATCGAACGGAACCGACCACCGTCACGGAAGGGGGCCGCTCGCGTGAGTGTGCTCGACGAGATCATCGAGGGCGTGCGGGCCGACCTCGCGGAGCGGCAGGCGCGCGTCGGCCTCGACGAGCTCAAGGAGCGCGCGGCCAAGGCCCCCACCGCCAAGGACGGCGCCGCCGCGCTGCGCGGCGACGGCGTCAAGGTCATCTGCGAGGTCAAGCGGTCCAGCCCCTCCAAGGGCGCGCTGGCCGCCATCGCCGACCCGGCCGCGCTCGCCGCCGACTACGAGGCGGGCGGCGCCGCGGTCATCTCGGTGCTGACCGAGAAGCACCGGTTCGGCGGATCGCTGGCCGACCTCGAGGCGGTCCGGGCCCGGGTGGACATCCCCGTGCTCCGCAAGGACTTCATCGTCTCCTCCTACCAGCTCTGGGAGGCGCGGGCCTACGGCGCCGACCTGGCGCTGCTGATCGTCGCCGCCCTGGAGCAGGACGCCCTGGAGTCGCTGATCGAGCGGGCCGAGTCCATCGGGCTCACCGCGCTGGTCGAGGCGCACGACGAGGACGAGGTCGAGCGCGCGCTGGACGCCGGCGCCAAGGTCGTCGGCGTCAACGCCCGCAACCTCAAGACCCTCGAGGTGGACCGCTCCACCATCGAGCGGGTACTGCCGGAGATCCCGCCGCACATCGTGAAGGTCGCCGAGTCCGGCGTCCGCGGGCCGCACGACCTGATCGCCTACGCCAACGCCGGCGCCGACGCCGTACTGGTCGGCGAGTCGCTGGTGATCGGCAAGGACCCCAGAACCGCGGTCGCGGACCTGGTGGCGGCGGGCGAGCACCCGGCCATCCGGCACGGGCGCGCCTGAGGGAGCCCCGCATGACCACCGCCGTGCAGCCGTCGACCGAGGACCGTGCGTCCGAGGGCGCGTGCCGTCAGGCCCGCGCCCCGGAGCCGGGCCCGGCCGCGTGCTGCACGGCGTCGTGCTCCTGCTGCCCGGCCAGCCCGGGCGAGGGGCGCTTCGCGCGGCTGGCCCGCGGCTGCAAGCCGCGCGGCTGCAGGGCACCGGCCCGGCGCGTCCACGGCCGGCGGGTCCGGTACGTCATCGGGGACGAACCCGGACAGGTGAACGGGATGCGATGGCGCGGGGGAAGGCCCCGACGTCCGTCCGGCATCATCCGTGATCACCTGTGAGGTAATCCTTCGCATGTCCAGTCAGTTCTTCGTGCCCGATCCCGAGGGCACCGTTCCCACCGCCGCCGGCTACTTCGGCGACTTCGGCGGCAAGTTCATCCCGGAGGCGCTGGTCGCCGCCGTCGACGAGGTCGCCGTCGAGTACGACAAGGCCAAGGCCGACCCCGAGTTCGCCCGCGAGCTCGACGACCTGCTGGCCCACTACACCGGCCGTCCCAGCGCGCTGACCGAGGTGCCCCGCTTCGCCGAGCACGCGGGCGGCGCGCGGATCTTCCTCAAGCGCGAGGACCTCAACCACACCGGCTCGCACAAGATCAACAACGTGCTGGGCCAGGCCCTGCTGACCCGGCGCATGGGCAAGCCCCGGGTCATCGCCGAGACCGGCGCCGGCCAGCACGGCGTCGCCACCGCGACCGCCTGCGCCCTGTTCGGCCTCGACTGCACCATCTACATGGGCGAGATCGACACGCAGCGCCAGGCGCTCAACGTCGCCCGGATGCGGATGCTGGGCGCCGAGGTGGTCGCCGTGAAGTCCGGCAGCCGCACCCTCAAGGACGCCATCAACGAGGCGTTCCGCGACTGGGTCGCCAACGTCGACCGCACGCACTACCTGTTCGGCACGGTCGCGGGCCCCCACCCCTTCCCGGCGATGGTTCGCGACTTCCACCGCGTCATCGGCGTCGAGGCCAGGCGGCAGCTGCTGGAGACCGCCGGGCGCCTGCCCGACGCCGCCGTCGCCTGCGTCGGCGGCGGCTCCAACGCCATCGGCCTCTTCCACGCCTTCATCCCCGACGATGGCGTCCGCCTGGTCGGCTGCGAGCCGGCCGGCCACGGCCTGGAGACCGGCGAGCACGCCGCCACCCTCACCGCCGGCGAGCCCGGAGTGCTGCACGGCTCCCGCTCCTACGTCCTGCAGGACGAGGAGGGGCAGATCACCGAGCCGTACTCCATCTCCGCCGGTCTGGACTACCCGGGCATCGGTCCCGAGCACGCGTACCTCAAGGACAGCGGCCGCGGCGAGTACCGGGCGGTCACCGACGACGCCGCCATGCAGGCGCTGCGCCTGCTGTCGCGCACCGAGGGCATCATCCCGGCGATCGAGTCGGCGCACGCCCTGGCCGGCGCGCTCGAGGTCGGCCGCGAGCTGGGCCCCGACGGCCTGATCGTGGTCAACCTGTCCGGCCGCGGCGACAAGGACATGGACACCGCCGCCCGCTACTTCGGGCTGTACGACACCGACGCGGAGGTCGCCGCGGACGAGGCCGGCGACGGCGCGGAGATCGAGGGGGACGCCAAGTGACCGGCAACCGACAGCTGCTGAGCGACACCCTCGCCGCCGCGAAGGCCGAGGGCCGCTCCGCGCTCATCGCCTACCTCCCGGCCGGCTTCCCGACCGTGGACGGCGGCATCGACGCGATCAAGGCCGTCTTCGAGGGCGGCGCCGACGTCGTCGAGGTGGGCCTGCCGCACAGCGACCCGGTCCTGGACGGCCCGGTCATCCAGACCGCCGACGACATCGCGCTGCGCGGCGGCGTGAAGATCGCCGGCGTGATGCGCACCGTCCGCGAGGCGCACCAGGCCACCGGGAAGCCGGTGCTGGTGATGACCTACTGGAACCCGATCGACCGCTACGGCGTCGAGCGGTTCACCGCCGAGCTCGCCGAGGCCGGCGGCGCGGGCTGCATCCTGCCCGACCTGCCGGTGCAGGAGTCCGCGCTGTGGCGCGAGCACGCGGAGAAGCACGACCTGGCCACCGTCTTCGTCGTCGCCCCGTCCAGCAAGGACGCGCGGCTGAAGGAGATCACCGCGGCCGGCAGCGGCTTCGTCTACGCGGCCTCGCTGATGGGCGTCACCGGCACCCGCGCGTCCGTCGGCGCGCAGGCCCAGGACCTGGTCCGGCGCACCCGCGCGGCCAGGTCCGACCTGCCGGTCTGCGTGGGCCTCGGCGTCTCCAACCGCGCCCAGGCCGCCGAGGTGGCGGGCTTCGCCGACGGCGTGATCGTCGGCTCCGCGTTCGTCCAGCGGATGCTCGACACCGCCGACGACGCCGACGCCCGGCTGAAGGCCGTGCGGGAACTCGCCGCCGACCTCGCGGAGGGCGTGCGCGGGCGGGCGTAGCCCCCGCTGTCAGCGGCAGCGACGCCGCTCACTCGAACGGGTGGACATAGGACCGGGGAGGCGCGCAGCGCCTCCCCGGTTCGTTCTGCCCCATGTGAGTGAGAAGAACCGAGACGGAAAGCGCAATGCGCGCCAGCGCCTGGTGATGGAGCGCGAGAAGCAGAAGGCCGCGGACAAGCGCCGCCGCGCCATGATCGTCGGCGCGGCCGTGGTCTGCGTCCTCGGTCTCGCGGCGGTCGTCGGCGTGGTCGCCGCCAACTCCGGGGGCGACACCAGCGACGCCGAGGGCCCCGCGGTCGCGCCCTCCGGGGCGGGCGGCAAGGAGAAGCTGGCCATCCCGGTCGGCCGCCCCGACGCCCCGTCGACGATGGTCGTGTACGAGGACTTCCGCTGCCCGGCCTGCAAGGCCTTCGAGACGGCCTACCGGTCCACGGTGCACGAGCTGACCGAGGCAGGCTCCCTGAAGGCCGAGTACCACCTGGTCACCCTGATCGACGGCAACCTCGGCGGCAGCGGCTCGCTGCGCGCCGCCAACGCGGCCGCCTGCTCCCAGGACGCCGGGAAGTTCGCCGAGTACCACGACGTCCTCTTCGACGCCCAGCCCGAGGAGACGGACGACGCGCTGGCCGACAACAAGAAGCTGATCGAGCTGGCCGACAAGGTCCCCGATCTCGACACGGCCGCCTTCCGGTCCTGCGTGAACGAGGGCGCCCACGACAGCTGGGTCCGCGAGTCGGACAAGGCCTTCCGTGAGGGCGGCTTCAACGGCACGCCGACGGTCCTGCTCAACGGCAAGAACATCTACGAGGACCGCTCGATGACGCCGGCCAAGTTCAAGCAGCTGGTGGAGGCGAAGGCCGCGCAGTGACCCGTCCCGGGTCCGCCCCGTTATGGAGCCGTAGCCGGGCCGCCCGCCCTCCCGGCGGCCCGGCACGGTAGCGTCGTCCCTGCCATGGAACTTGCCTACATTCCCAGCCCGTCGCGCGGGGTGCTGTACCTCGGTCCCGTCCCGCTGCGCGGCTACGCGTTCTGCATCATCATCGGCGTCTTCGTCGCCATCTGGCTCGGCAACCGACGCTGGGTCGCCCGTGGCGGACGGCCGGGCACGGTCGCCGACGTCGCGGTGTGGGCCGTGCCGTTCGGCCTGGTCGGCGGCCGTCTCTACCACGTGATCACGGACTACCAGCTGTACTTCGGCGAGGGCCGTGACTGGGTGGACGCCTTCAAGGTGTGGGAGGGCGGCCTCGGCATCTGGGGCGCGATCGCGTTCGGCGCGGTCGGCGCCTGGATCGGCGCGCGGCAGCGCGGCATCCCGCTGCCGGCGTACGCCGACGCGGTGGCGCCGGGCATCGCCCTCGCCCAGGCCATCGGCCGCTGGGGCAACTGGTTCAACCAGGAGCTGTACGGGCGGGAGACGGACCTCCCGTGGGCGGTCCACATCACCTCCTCGCTCGACGGCCGGGTACCGGGCTACTACCACCCGACCTTCCTGTACGAGTCGCTGTGGTGCATCGGCGTCGCGCTGCTGGTCATCTGGGCGGACCGCCGCTTCACGCTCGGTCACGGGCGCGCGTTCGCGCTCTACGTCGCCGCGTACTGCGTGGGCCGGTTCTGGATCGAGTACATGCGGGTCGACGAGGCGCACCACGTCCTGGGCCTGCGCCTGAACAACTGGACCGCGCTGGCGGTCTTCCTGCTGGCGGTCCTGTACCTGGTCCTCTCCGCGCGGAAGCGGCCGGGCCGCGAGGCGGTCGTGGAGCCCGGGGCGACGGACGGCACCGGTGCGGACGGGAAGGCGAAGGACGGAGCCGACTCCGACGCCGCTTCCCCGGCCGGTTCCGGCGAGGCCGACGGCGACAGCTCCGCCACGGCGGAGGACGAGGCCGAGACCGCCGACGCGTCCGCCGGCGGCGCCACCGAGGCGTCCAAGGCCGCCGCGGACCCGACCGAGGCCAAGGGCAGGTAACCACCCCGCCCCGACGACACCGGCGCCGCGCCCCCGATCCCCGGGGGCGCGGCGTCGTCGTTTCCTGCCCTCTCCAGGCCGTTCCCACCGAAACGGATGGGTCATCCGCGCGTGCTAGTCTTCGCTCAAACGGATGGAGCATCCGTTTTTCCGGGTGGTGGAGGGGACGCATGTCGAAGACAGCCGTGGTCACGGCCGGCACGGGAGGCATCGGTCTGGAGACCGCGCTGGGGCTGGCCGAGGCGGGGTTCGCGGTCACCGTGGTCGGGCGGGACGCCGGCCGCGGGGCCGGGGCGGTCGAACGGATCAACGCGGCGTACCCGGCGCGTCCGGCCCGGTTCCTGGCCGCCGACCTCGCCTCGCTCGACCAGGTCCGCGAACTGGCCGGCACCCTCGCCGCCGGGCACGCGGCATCGGGGGAACCGCTCACGGTACTGGTCAACAACGTCGGCGCGATGTTCGCCGAGCGGCGGCAGGTGGACGGCCTGGAGGCGTCGTTCGTCGTCAATCACCTCTCGCCGTACCTGCTCACCGAACTGCTGCTGCCCACGCTCACCGCCGGAGCCCCGAGCCGGATCGTGAACGTCACCTCCGGCGCGGTCGGTGTCGCCAAGCGCGTGTTCGACGCCGTCGAGCCGCCGGGCGGCTACTACGGCTTCCACCGGTACGGGCGCGCCAAGCTCGCGAACCTCGCCTACACGCTCGACCTGGCGAAGCGGCTGGACGGCACGGGCGTCTCGGTCTTCGCCGCCGATCCCGGAGGCGCGGCGACCGCCATGACCGACGGCACGCTGGTCCCGGCGGTCGTCTCCCCGCCGCTGCGGCTGCTGTGGCCGCTGGTGCGACGCCGGTTCCGGCGCTCCACGGCCGGTACGGCGTCCGCCGCGGCCAGGTCCTCGATCGTCGCCGCCACCGACCCCACGCTGACCGGCCGTACCGGTCTGGTCATCGGCCCCCGGGCGCACCCCGTCGCACCGTTCCGTGCGGCGACCGACCCCCGCATCGCCGAGGCCGTGCGCCGGCTCAGCGAGACCCACACGGCCGCGGTGGCCGGAACGGGGGCGTGACCGCCCGCGGTGGGCGGACCCGAGGCCCTGAGGGCGCCGCCTATCATGGCCCACGAGCCCCAGCCCCTGCCCCCGTGACGAGCAACCAGGATCCCGCTGCCCCATGACGTCCCCACCGCTGCGCAAGGACGCTGCCCGTAACTGGGAGCGGATCGTCGCGGTCGCCCGCGACCTGGTCGACCAGGGCGCCGCACTGCAGCTCAACGACGTCGCCCGCCGGGCCGGCGTGGGGGTCGCCACCGTCTACCGGCATTTCGCCACGCCCGAGGCGCTGCTGGAGACCGTCGCCACCCCCTGCCTGGAGGACCTGGCCGCACACGGCGAGCAGGCCGTGGCCGACCCCGACCCCTGGCGGGCGCTCACGGGCTTCCTGTCCCGCGTCGTCGAGGCTCAGCTCACCGACGCGGCCCTGCCCCCGGTCGCCGCCGCGGCCGAGGACGCGCTGCCGCGCACGACGCGGCTCAAGACGTCGCTCGCGAGCTCCGGCACCACGCTCCTGGAGCGGGCCCGCGACGCCGGAGCGGTCCGCCCCGGCCTGGCCGCCGCCGACCTGGTCCCGCTCATGTGCGGCATCGCCCACGCCGTGGCCGTCCACGGCGGCACCGCCGGCGACCGGATCGACACCGGCCGCCGCTACCTCGCGACCCTGCTCGACGGCATGCGCGCCGCCCCGTCACGCACCACCTGAGCCCTGGCCGCGGGTCAGTGACGCGCGGCCAGGGCGAGGGTGCGGTGGGCGGCGGCGAGGACGGCGGCGTCCACGAACCGGCCGTCGGGGAGCGCCTGAGCACCGGGCCCGGCCCGACGGGCCGCCTCGACGATCTCCTCCGCCTCCTCGACCTCCCGCGCGGTCGGAAGGTACGCCCGCGCGATCACCGGCAGCTGCCGCGGGTGGATCGCCGCCCGCCCCAGGAACCCCAGCGCCCGCCCCCGCGCGCAGCCCGCCCGCAGCCCTTCCAGGTCCCGCACGTCCGGGTGGACGGACTGCGCCGGAGGCCGCAGCCCCGCCGCCCGGGCGGCCACCACCACCCGGGAGCGGCACCAGTCGAGCCCCGCGTCCTCCCGCACCCCGAGGTCCGCGCGCAGGTCGGCCTCGCCGAGGGAGACGCCGCCCACCGACGGATCGGCGCGGGCGATGCGGAACGCCTCCTCGACGCCCAGCGCGCTCTCCAGCAGCGGGAACAGCGGCAGCCCCGTCCGGTCCAGCGCGCTCGCCTGCCCCGCCACCCGGACCACCGTGTCCGGCGAGGTCACCTTCGGCAGCCGCACCCCGCCGAGCCCCTGGCAGGGCAGCAGCGTCTTCAGATCGGCACGCCCCTCCGGCGAGGACGGACAGTTCACCCGGACGTGCACCGGAACCGGCGGCCGCTCGGCCAGCAGCTCCGCCGTCGCGTCCCGCGCGTACTCCTTGCGGGCGGGCGCGACCGCGTCCTCCAGGTCGACGAGCACCACGTCCGCGCCCGCCCGCAGCGCCTTGGCCACCACCTCGGGCCGGTCCCCGGGCACGTACAGCAAGGTCAGCGGCGGCGCCGGCACCTCCCCGCTCATACGATCCCCTCCCGTCGCAGCGCCGCGATCTCCTGGGCGGTGAGCCCCGCCTCGGTGAGCACGGCCTCGGTGTCCGCCCCGTGCGGCCGCCCCGCCCAGCGGATCGCCCCGGGGGTCGCGGAGAGCCGGAACAGCACGTTCTGCATCCGCAGCTGCCCGAGCTCGGGGTCGTCCACGGTGGTGATGGTGCCCAGCGCCCGGTACTGCGGGTCCTCCATCACGTCCCGCACGTCCTGGACGGGAGCCACCGCGGCCTCCGCCTTCTCGAAGGCGTCCAGCACCTCCGACCGTCCGCGCCGGGCGATCCAGGCGCCGACCGCCTCGTCCAGCACCTCGCAGTGGGCGGCGCGCCCGGAGCCGGTGGCGAACCACGGCTCGTCGACCAGCTCCGGCCGCCCGACCAGCCGCATCACCCGTTCGGCGACCGACTGCGCCGAGGTGGAGACGGCCACCCAGGTGCCGTCGGCGGTCCGGTAGGTGTTGCGCGGCGCGTTGTTCTGGGACCGGTTGCCGGTGCGCGGCTGGACGTGGCCCAACTGGTCGAACCAGAGCGGCTGCGGCCCCAGCACCGTGAGGATGGGCTCGATGATCGCCATGTCGACGACCTGCCCGCCGCCGGTGCGGTCCCGGGCGGCCAGCGCGGTCGTCACGGCGAAGGCGGTGGCCAGCGCGGCGATGGAGTCGGCCAGGCCGAAGGGGGGCAGGGTGGGCGGCGCGTCCGGCTCGCCGGTGACGGCGGCGAAACCGCTCATCGCCTCGGCCAGCGTGCCGAAGCCGGGGCGGCGGGCGTAGGGGCCGAACTGGCCGAAGCCGGTGACCCGGGCCAGCACCAGACGCGGGTTGACCGCGGACAGCTCCTCCCAGCCCAGACCCCACCGCTCCAGCGTTCCCGGGCGGAAGTTCTCCACCACGACGTCGGCCTCCCGGACCAGCCGCAGCAGCGTGTCGCGGCCGAGCGGCGCGGACAGGTCCAGGGTGATGTTCCGCTTGTTGCGGCCCAGCAGCTTCCACCACAGCCCGACGCCGTCCTTGGCGGGGCCGTGACCGCGCGAGGGGTCGGGCTTCGTCGGGTGCTCCACCTTGACCACGTCGGCGCCGAAGTCGCCCAGCATGGTGGCCGCGAGCGGCCCGGCGAACAGCGTGGCCAGGTCCAGGACCCGCAGCCCGGACAGCGGCGCGGGCCCGGCGGCGGGAGCGGGGGCGACGTCGGACAGGGGCTGGTTCATGAGGT
Organism: Streptomyces sp. NPDC056600; assembly: GCF_042792855.1. Lineage (NCBI taxonomy): Bacteria > Bacillati > Actinomycetota > Actinomycetes > Kitasatosporales > Streptomycetaceae > Streptomyces > Streptomyces sp. NPDC056600. The sequence goes on along the minus strand of NZ_JBHTVQ010000009.1, from coordinate 104,460 downwards.
GTACCGTGCCTCGATCTCGGAGCGGTAGGGCATCGACGCCGACGCCCCCGGCCGCTGCACCGACAGGGAGGCCGCGGCGGCCGCCCAGCGCAGGGCCTCGGGCATCGGGCGCTTCTCGGTGAGGGCGACGGCCAGCGCACCGGCGAAGGTGTCGCCCGCCCCGGTGGTGTCCACCGCCCGCACCCGGGGCGAGGGGACCGCCACCGGCTCCGCGCCCCGCGCCGCCCAGAGGCTGCCCGCCTCCCCGAGCGTCACCACCACCTCCGGCACCCGCTCCAGCAGCGCGAGCGCCGCCTCCCGCGGGTCGGCCACCTGGGCCAGGGCGGCGGCCTCGTGTTCGTTGGGCAGCAACAGGTCCACGCAGTCGAGGAGTTCGGAGGGCAGGGGGCGGACCGGCGCCGGCGTCAGGACGGTCCGCACGCCGTGCGCGCGGGCCAGCCGGGCCCCGGCGACGACGGCCTCCAGGGGAGTCTCCAGCTGGAGCAGCAGCAGACCGGCGCCCCGCACCGCCTCCTCGTCGCGCGGAGTCAGCGAGGTCACGCCCGCGTTGGCGCCCGGGACGACCACGATGGCGTTGCCCCCCTCGTCGTCCACCACGATGTGGGCGGTGCCGGAAGGGCCCTCCGCGGTGCGCAGCCGGTCGGTGACCACCCCGGAGGCCTCCAGCGCGGAGCGCAGCCGCAGGCCGAACGTGTCGTTGCCGACCGCGCCGATCATCGAGACGCGGGCGCCCGCACGGGCCGCGGCCACCGCCTGGTTGGCGCCCTTGCCGCCGGGCGCGGTGCGGAACTCGCGGCCGGTGACGGTCTCCCCGCGCTGCGGCGCCTTGGCCACGCAGGCGACGAGGTCCATGTTGGCGCTGCCGAGTACGACGATGTCGCCGACGGTGCTCATGAGGGAGCGCCCTCCAGGACGGTCCGGGCGGCCGGCGCCCGCTCCGGTCGCGGGCCCGGCGCGCAGAGGTGGGCGGTGGTGCGGCCGAGGGCGTCGAAGCCGACGCCGTCGAACCCGGCCACGGAGGTGGCGAGCCGGTTCTTCAGCGGCGCCGTCCACCGCTCGGGCAGCGCCCCGGGGGAGCCGGCCAGCAGCGCCGCCACACAGCCGGCGGTGGCGCCGTTGGAGTCGGTGTCCCAGCCGCCGGACACCGCCCGGCAGACCGAGCCGGCGAAGTCCCCGTCCGCGTGGGTGAGGGCGGCGGCGATCAGGGCGGTGTTGGGCACCGCGTGCACCCAGTGGTAGCGCGCGTGCTCGGTGTGCAGCGCGTCCACCACCGCCTCGAACCCGGCCGCGCCGCCCGCGTGTTCGCCGGCCAGCCGGACGGCGTGCCGGACCGCCCGGGCGAGCCGGGAGCCTGGCGGGACGACGGCCAGCCCGGCCCGCAGACAGCCGTGCACGTCCACCCCGCCGCCCGCCGCGGCCGCGATCACGGCGGCGGCGAACATGGCGGCGTGCACACCGCTCCCGGTGTGGCTGAGGACGGCGTCGCGGTGCGCCTGCTCGGCCGCGGCGCCAGGGTCGCCGGGGTTGGTCCAGCCGTGCACGTCGGCCCGGATCAGCGCGCCGATCCACTCGCGGAACGGGTTGCGGTGGCGCGCGGTGTGCGGCGGCTCCACGCCGGACAGCAGGTTGCGGTAGGCGACCCGCTCCGCGGTGAACAGGCGGCCCGCCGGCAGCTCGTCCAGCCACAGACGGGCCACGTCCGCGGTGGTGAAGGAGCGGCCGTGACGGCGCAGCAGGAGCAGGCCGAGCAGTGGGAAGTTGAGGTCGTCGTCCTCCGGCATGCCGTCGATGTTCTCGGCCAGCGAGGTGCCGGCCGAACGGCGGTTCCAGGGGTGGGCGGCCGCCAGATCGGCGGGCAGGCCGCGGGCGGTGAAGAAGGTGGTGAGCGGCCAGTCGCCGGTGGCCCGGGCCAGCGCCCGGATGCCCTCCAGCGGCAGCTTCTCCACCGGCTTGCCCAGCAGGCAGCCCGCCGCGCGCCCCAGCCAGGCGGCCTCCAGCCGGGCCGCGGAGGGCGGTGGGCCGGCGGCCGGGGCGGCCGGCCAGTCGGGGCAGAGCGCCTTGATCCGCTCCAGGTCGGTGGGCTCCGCCTCCGCCATGGGCGAGGGCAGTTCGGCCAGTTCGTCGAGCAGGTCCTCGGCGAGGGTGCGCAGGTAGCGCGAGACGGGCTCGGCGGAGGAGCCGGCCCGGTCGGGGGCCTCGGGGCCGCCGGCCGCGCGCCAGCGCGCGGCGACCGCGGCGACGGTCGCGGGGGAACGGCCGTCCTGCGCGGCCTGCCGCAGCTCGTGGCCGAGCAGGTCCTCGGGCTGCACCCAGGTCAACCGGAGCACGCGGCGCCTCCGATCGCGGTGAACGCGGCCTCGTGGGCGCGGCGGCGGGCGACGTCCCGAGCGAAGACCTCCCGGGCCACGGCGGCCAGGGAGCGGGCGGGGGCGTCCAGGTCGAGGCGGCTCGCCTCGGCGACCTGAGCGGCCCAGCCGGCGGGCGCGGGGGAGCCGAGCGCGCCGGCCAGGGCGCCCGCCATGGTGGCGATCGAGTCGCAGTCCCGGCCGTAGTTGACCGCGCCGAGCACCGCCCGCTCGTAGTCGCCGCCGGCCACCAGCAGCATGCCGAGCGCCACCGGCAGCTCCTCGATCGAGTGCAGCCGGGACGGGCGGCGGGCCCCCAGGGACGGCGCCCGGTAGTCGGGACCGACGGTGTCGAACGGGGCGACCGCCTCGCGCAGCGGGCCGAGCGCGGCCTCGAACTCGCCGTACCGGGCGGCCGTCCCGCAGACCGCCTCGATCGCGGCGCGGGTGCCGTCCTTGGCCAGCGACAGGCAGGCGGCGACCACCGACTCCGGGGTCGCGCCCGGTGCGCAGGCCGCGGCCACGGCCGCCGCGAACACGCCCGCCGCCTCCCGCCCGTAGGAGGACTGGTGGGCGCCCGCCACGTCCAGTGCCTCGGCGTAGGCCGCCTCCGGAGAGCCCGCGTTCACCAGGCCGACCGGCGCCATGTACATCGCGGCGCCGCAGTTGACGATGTTCCCGCAGCCGGCCTCGCGCGGGTCGACGTGCCCGTAGTGGATCCGCGCCACCAGCCACTTCTCGGCCAGGAAGATCCGCTGCAACGGCAGCGCCTCGGCCTCCAGTTCGGGGATCCAGCGCAGCTCGCCCATCAGGTCCGGGACCAGGTGCTCGGCGACCGCGTAGGCGTCGAGGTGGTCGCGGACCCGCTCGTAGACGCGGATCAGGGCGTGCGTCATCAAGGTGTCGTCGGTGACGTGCCCGTCGCCCTTGTGGTACGGCGCGACGGGGCGCGCGGTGCGCCACGCGTCGCCGTTCCAGGGGCCCACGACGCCCCGCACGCGGCCGCCGTGGCGTTCCAGGATCTGCTCGGGGGAGTACCCCTCGACCGGACCCCCCAGCGCGTCGCCGACGGCCGCGCCGGTGAGGGCGCCGGCGATCCGCTCGTCCAGGGTCCGGGCGGGGGCCCCGGCCCTGGTCCCGGTCCCGGGAGCGGGCTTGGCGGCGGTCGTGGCGGCGGGTGCGTCCGCCGCCCGCGGGGTGGCCGTCGCGGTGGTGACGTCCGAGTCGTCGAGTGGTCCGTGGAGCGGCCTTTCGGGCGTGATGCGCGTCATGCCGGAATCATCCTCCGCCGGTGACCGGTCGCCCCGCTTCCAGGCGTTCGGCGAGTTCCACCAGATCGGTGCCGGCGAGGCGGGGCAGGACGCAGCCGGAGAGCGAGCGGCAGGCCTGGCGCCAGGGGTCCGGCACCGCCCCGAGGCCGCCCAGGGCTCCGGTGAGCGCGCCCGTGAGGGCGGGCGTGGAGTCGGCCACCCGGGACAGGCAGGCCGCCGCCGGCACCGCCTCGGCGAACCGCCCGCCGGACGCCAGCGCCAGGGCGAGCGCCACCGGCACGGTCTCCGCGGCGGCGATCCCGTAGCTGTACACGTGGTCCACGATCTGGTGCTCCAGCAGCGGCACCAGCGCGAACGCGCCCTCCGGGGCGCTCTCCCGGGCCAGGTGCAGGGCGTGCCGGGCGTTGCGTCCGGCCTCCGACGCGTCGGGCAGCTCGGCCAGCGCGGCGGCCACGCAGGCGTCCACGTCGGCGCCCGCCAGGGCGAGCGAGACGGCGGCGGCCATCGCGCGGGCGCCGTGCACGCCGTCGCCGTCCTGGGAGTAGCGGGCGTCGAACTCGGCGAGCTCCGCCGCGCGGTGAGGATCACCCGGATGAGCGACAGCCAGGACGCACGCGCGTACACAGGCCGCGTCGTCGAAGTAGTGCGGATTGTCGTGGCCGGTGGCGGGCGGGCGCAGGCCGGTGGCCAGGTTGCCGAGTCCGGCGCGCACCGAGATCCGGGCGCGCAGCGGGATCGCGGCGGACTCCGCCTCGGGCGCCGCGCGCTCCGCCTCGGCGACCTCGTCGGCCACCGCGCTCCACGCCAGGTCGACGGCGGCCCGGATCCGGCGGTCGCGCTCCAGGTCGGCGAGGAGGGCGTCGTCGCCCGCGCGCAGCAGCGCCTGCGCGGTCCAGGCCGCCCATTCGGCGTCGTCGGAGGGGCCCAGCCGCAGCGGGTCGGGCGGCTGGTTGAGGGCGATGGGCACGGGGAGGGTGGTGGTGGCGTTCTGCTCGGCGAACGTGTCCAGCTCCCGGGTGAGCCGGCGGGTCCACTCCGGCATCCGCGCCGCGCGGTGCCGGGCGGCGGGCCATCCGGCGGCGTCGCCCGCGGCGAGCCCCAGCAGCATCCCGGCCACCCGCCGCTCCCCGGGCCTCCCGGAGCCCGTCCGCGTCCGTCCTTCGCGTCGCCGGACGGTGCCCGGGTCCTGCGCCGCGGCGCGGCGAGCGCGTGCCGCGGGGCGTGCGGGGTTCACGCCGCCGCGGTGGGCGCCGCCGCCCGCACCGTCGGCCACCGCGCCGGGGCGCGGGGCGTCGCCGGGTCCGGGGTCGGACGGGACGAGCCGGTCAGGAGTGGACAGGGCGGGAGAGGCGAGGTCGGTGGACACGGGACCTGTGTGCGTGAGCGGGCCTGGATCCGCCGGGCCGGGGGTGGCGGGCGTGAGGTCGCCCGTGAAGGCGTCCGGGGCGGAGGGCGTGAGGCTGCCCGCGAGGTCGCCCGGGGTGGTGGCGGACACCGTGAGGTCCGGGCCGGGGTCGGACGGGGGAGTCATGCGTGCTCCCTGGCGGAGGTGAGGAGGTCGGCGATGTCCAGGACGTGCCGGCCCGCCATGGCCGGCAGGCAGCTCCCGCGGACCGGGCCGATGGGGGCCGCCCACTCCTCGGGGATGGCGGCCACCCCGGAGGTCGCGCCGGCCAGCGCCCCGGCGACCGCGGCCGTGGTGTCGGCGTCACGGCCCATGTTCACCGCGGTCAGCACCGCCTGGCGGAAGTCGCCCTCCGCGGCCGCGTACGCGCCGAAGGCGAGGGCCACGGCCTCCGGGGCCAGGTCGGTCCACGGGTAGCCCGCCACCACCACCGCGGACCGCACCGCCCGCTCCCCGCGGTGGGCGACCGCGACCGCGCGGCGCAGCGAGCGGGCCGTCCACGAGTCGTCCGGGATCACCGCGAGGGCCGAGGCCACCACCGCCACCGCGGGCGCCCCGGTCATCGCGGCGGCCACCCCGGCAGCCACCGCCTGCCCGCCGTAGATGCCCTCGCCGTCGTGGCTGACCGAGCCGTCCACGGCCACCAGCCGCGCCGCCTCCGCGGGGCGGCCCGCCGCGAACACGCCGAACGGGGCGGCCCGCATGGCCAGCCCGTCGCTCCAGGCGTGCCGGTGCTGGGCGGAGACCGGCGCGGCCAGGCCCCGGCGCAGGTTCTCCAGCGTCCCGCGTTCACTGAACCCGGCGCCCCTGAACGGCCCCTCGTCGCGGTCGGCGATCCACTCGTGCCAGGCCGCCTCCACGTCCGCGGCGGTCAGCGCGAAGCCGTGCCGGGCCAGCAGCAGCCCGCAGAAGATGGCGTACTCGGTGTCGTCGGTGCCCGCCGGCTCCTCCTGGACGTACCCCGTGATGCGGCCCCAGCGGGCGCGGATCTCCGAGGGACGCATGTTCTCCGCGGGGGCGCCGAGCGCGTCCCCCACGGCCAGGCCCAGCAGCGCTCCGCGCGCCCGCTCCCGCAGGTCCGGTGTGACGACGGCCGCCATGCGCGCCTCCTAGCGGGGAGCAGGTCCCTTGTGCCCTTGTGACGATCTGTGCCACGCCGCCGCCCCGACCGACCCTCGGACACGCCGACGTCACCCGGACGACATCTGTGCGGACTTCGCTTCGGATGAGCGGGATGGCCAAAAGTGCAGGTGAGGGCAGCCTTTCCTTGCTGGCGGGCCATGACTGAAGGGCGTAGCTTGGGGAACATCGAAAAGTAGATCCAGTCCAAACTGGCCGCGTGGCACGACGTCGTCCGCGCACCCGGCACGACCTTGAGCGGGAGACATGGCTGTTCTCGAGATGCGGGCGCCCCTGCATGAGGCGCACCGCGACAACCACACCCACCGTGACGTCAACGGCGGCTGGCTGCGCCCGGCCGTCTTCGGCGCCATGGACGGCCTGGTGTCCAACCTGGCCCTGATGACCGGTGTCGCGGGCGGCGCCGCCTCCAGCGGAACCGTGGTGCTCGCCGGGCTCGCGGGGCTGGCCGCCGGAGCGTTCTCCATGGCGGCGGGCGAGTACACCTCGGTCGCCTCCCAGCGGGAGCTGGTGGAGGCCGAACTCGACGTCGAGCGACGCCAGCTGGCCCGTCACCCGCAGGCCGAGGAGGCGGAGCTCGCCGCCCTGTACGAGGCGCGTGGCGTGGACGCCGCAACGGCCCGCGAGGTCGCCCGCCAGCTCTCCCGCGACCCGGAGCAGGCGCTGGAGATACACGTCCGCGAGGAACTGGGCGTCGACCCGGGCGACCTGCCCTCCCCGACGGTCGCCGCGGTCTCCTCGTTCGGTTCCTTCGCGCTGGGCGCGCTGCTGCCGGTGCTGCCGTTCCTGCTCGGCGCCACCGCGCTGTGGCCCGCCGTGGTGCTCGCGCTCGTCGGGCTCTTCCTGTGCGGCGCGGTGGTCGCCAGGGTGACCGCCCGCACCTGGTGGTTCAGCGGACTGCGGCAGCTGGTGCTCGGCGGCGCGGCGGCCGGCCTCACCTACCTGCTGGGCACCCTCATCGGCACCGCCGTCGGCTGACCCACCGGCCCCGCGGGCCTCGGGCGACCAGCCGGTCCCGCCGGCCTCACGTGGCCCATGGGCCACGCCCGCCCCGCGTAACCCACGCGTAACGGCCCGTCCGGCGACCGGGCGGGCCCTCGCACGCACCACCGGCACCGCACGCCCGCCGTGTGATCGCGCCCCGGCACCACCCCGTGATCGCCCCGCCCCCGCCGTGCGGGCCCACCGGACCACGGCCCGCCACGGAGGTGCGGCGGAGGAGGGCGCGGGACCGTGCGCACCCCGCGACCCTCCGCGCAAGGGTCCGTCGCAGGTCAACACCGTTTCGGCGGTGTGACATTCGTCCCCGCGACGTGACTGGACAGGGGTCGTATCATGAAGGCCGCTCACATGTGTGAGGGGCTGCACGCAAGCGGCCACCCGTGGTTTCGCATACGAAGCCACCGGGCATGAGCCGGAACGCGCCGGGCAAGGACGCCAGCGGCGCGCCTCTCCGAAGACGGGCGACGAAGCCTGTACCCAGGAATCGTCAGGGCACCCTCCCTGACACGTCTCCCCGCATGCCCGCCGTCACCCGGCGGACCGGCGGTCACGGCTCCCGCCATGCGTCCGCATGGTGGAACGCGGTATCCAACTTCCGGGATTCCGTTTCACTATGTAACGCGCAGAAGAATCTTTGCCACACAGCAGAGGGCCAACGTCGTCCCTCGGCACCAGTGCCCCCAGAGCCGCAGAGCCTGGGAGGACCTTTTCAGCCACATGACGACGACGGGAGAGCCGATGCGTACGCCGCGCCAGCCGTCCCAGCACTCCACGAACGACCGCAACTGGTCGTACATGGATGCTCGCCCTGCTGCCCAGGGCCTCTACGACCCGCGCGACGAGCACGACGCCTGCGGCGTCGGTTTCGTGGCCAACCTGACCGGCGAGGCGAGCCACACGCTGGTCGACCAGGCACTCACCGTGCTCCGCAACCTCGAGCACCGCGGCGCCACCGGCTCCGAGCCCGACTCCGGCGACGGCGCCGGCATCCTCTCCCAGGTCCCCGACGCCTTCCTCCGCGAGGTCGCCGGGTTCGAGCTCCCCGAGGCCGGCCGCTACGCCGTCGGCATCGCCTTCCTCCCGCAGGACGGCGCCGACGAGGCGGCCGCCCGCATCGACGCGATCGCCGCCGAGGAGAACCTCACCGTTCTCGGCTGGCGCGAGGTCCCCGTCGCCCCCGACCTGCTCGGCGCGACCGCCCGCTCCACGATGCCCGCCTTCCGGCAGGTGTTCGTGACCGACGGAGCCACGGCCGGCATCGAGCTGGACCGCAAGGCGTTCCTGCTGCGCAAGCGCGCCGAGCGCGAGCTGGGCGTCTACTTCCCCTCGCTGTCCGCGCGCACCATCGTCTACAAGGGCATGCTGACCACCGGCCAGCTCGAGCCCTTCTTCCCGGACCTCTCCGACCGCCGCTTCGCCTCGGCGATCGCCCTGGTGCACTCCCGGTTCTCGACCAACACGTTCCCGAGCTGGCCGCTCGCACACCCCTACCGGTTCATCGCCCACAACGGCGAGATCAACACCGTCAAGGGCAACCGGAACTGGATGAAGGCCCGCGAGTCGCAGCTGGTCAGCGAGCTGTTCGGGGAGGAGAAGCTGGAGCGGGTCTTCCCGGTCTGCACCCCCGACGCCTCCGACTCCGCCTCCTTCGACGAGGTCCTGGAACTCCTGCACCTCGGCGGCCGCTCGCTGCCGCACAGCGTGCTGATGATGATCCCGGAGGCGTGGGAGAACCACCCCACCATGGACCCGGCCCGCCGCGCGTTCTACCAGTACCACGCGGCCATGATGGAGCCCTGGGACGGCCCGGCCTGCGTCACCTTCACCGACGGCACCCAGGTCGGCGCGGTCCTCGACCGCAACGGCCTGCGCCCCGGCCGCTACTGGATCACCGACGACGGCCTGGTCGTCCTCGGCTCCGAGGTCGGCGTCCTCGACATCGCCCCGGAGAAGGTCGTCCGCAAGGGCCGCCTGCAGCCCGGCCGGATGTTCCTGGTCGACACGGCCCAGGGCCGCGTCATCGAGGACGACGAGATCAAGCACGCCCTCGCCACCGAGCACCCCTACCAGGAGTGGCTGGAAGCCGCCGAGATCGAGCTCGAGGACCTCCCCGAGCGCGAGCACATCGTGCACACCCACGCCTCGGTCACCCGCCGCCAGCAGACCTTCGGCTACACCGAGGAAGAGCTGCGCGTCATCATCGCCCCGATGGCGAAGGCCGGCGCCGAGCCCATCGGCTCCATGGGCACCGACACGCCCATCGCCGCCCTCTCGCAGCGCCCGCGCCTGCTCTTCGACTACTTCACGCAGCTGTTCGCGCAGGTCACCAACCCGCCGCTGGACGCCATCCGCGAGGAGCTCGTCACCTCGCTGCGCTCCCCGCTCGGCCCGCAGGGCAACCTGCTGGAGCCCACCGAGGAGTCCTGCCGCAGCGTCGTCCTGCCGTTCCCGGTCATCGACAACGACGAGCTGGCCAAGCTCATCCACATCAACGCCGACGGCGACATGCCCGGCATGACGGCGGCCACCCTCTCCGGCCTCTACCGGGTCGCCGGCGGCGGCGCGGCCCTCGCCGCCCGCCTCGACGAGATCTGCGCCGAGGCCGACGCCGCCATCGCCGGCGGCGCCCGCCTCATCGTGCTCTCCGACCGGCACTCCGACGCCGAGCAGGCGCCGATCCCCTCGCTGCTGCTCACCGCGGCCGTCCACCACCACCTCATCCGCACCAAGCAGCGCACCCAGGTGGGCCTGCTGGTCGAGGCCGGCGACGTCCGCGAGGTCCACCACGTCGCCCTGCTCATCGGCTACGGCGCCGCCGCGGTCAACCCGTACCTGGCCATGGAGTCCGTCGAGGACCTGGTCCGGGCCGGAACGTTCCTCCCCGGCATCGAGGCCGAGCAGGCCATCCGCAACCTGATCTACGCCCTCGGCAAGGGCGTCCTGAAGGTCATGTCCAAGATGGGCATCTCCACCGTCGCCTCCTACCGCGGCGCGCAGGTCTTCGAGGCGGTCGGCCTCGACGAGGAGTTCGTCCACCGCTACTTCGACGGCACCGCCACCAAGATCGGCGGCGTCGGCCTCGACGTCGTCGCCCAGGAGGTCGCCGCCCGCCACGCCAAGGCCTACCCGGTCACCGGCATCGCGCCCGCGCACCGCACCCTCGAGATCGGCGGCGAGTACCAGTGGCGCCGCGAGGGCGAGCCGCACCTGTTCGACCCGGAGACCGTCTTCCGTCTCCAGCACTCGACGAAGACCGGCCGCTACGACGTCTTCAAGAAGTACACCGACCGGGTGAACGAGCAGTCCGAGCGCCTGATGACGCTGCGGGGGCTGTTCGGCTTCAAGAGCGACCGCGCGTCCATCTCCGTGGACGAGGTCGAGCCGGTCTCCGAGATCGTCAAGCGCTTCTCCACCGGCGCCATGTCGTACGGCTCCATCTCCAAGGAGGCGCACGAGACCCTCGCCATCGCCATGAACCAGCTGGGCGCCAAGTCCAACACCGGTGAGGGCGGCGAGGACCCGGACCGCCTGTACGACCCGGCGCGCCGCTCCGCGATCAAGCAGGTCGCCTCCGGCCGCTTCGGCGTCACCAGCGAGTACCTCGTCAACGCCGACGACATCCAGATCAAGATGGCCCAGGGCGCCAAGCCCGGCGAGGGCGGTCAGCTGCCCGGACACAAGGTCTACCCGTGGGTCGCGAAGACCCGGCACTCGACGCCGGGCGTGGGGCTCATCTCCCCGCCGCCGCACCACGACATCTACTCCATCGAGGACCTCGCCCAGCTCATCCACGACCTGAAGAACGCCAACCCGAAGGCCCGCATCCACGTGAAGCTGGTCTCCGAGGTCGGCGTCGGCACGGTCGCGGCGGGCGTCTCCAAGGCCCACGCCGACGTCGTGCTGATCTCCGGCCACGACGGCGGCACCGGCGCCTCCCCGCTCACCTCGCTGAAGCACGCGGGCGGCCCCTGGGAGCTCGGCCTCGCCGAGACCCAGCAGACCCTGCTGCTCAACGGCCTGCGCGACCGCATCGTCGTGCAGACCGACGGCCAGCTGAAGACCGGCCGCGACGTCGTCATCGCCGCGCTGCTCGGCGCCGAGGAGTTCGGCTTCGCCACCGCGCCGCTGGTCGTCTCCGGCTGCGTCATGATGCGCGTCTGCCACCTCGACACCTGTCCGGTCGGCATCGCCACCCAGAACCCCGTCCTGCGCGAGCGGTTCACCGGCAAGGCCGAGCACATCGTCAACTTCTTCACCTTCATCGCCGAAGAGGTCCGCGAGCTGCTCGCCGAGCTCGGCTTCCGTTCCATCGACGAGGCCGTCGGCCACGCCGAGCTCCTCGACGTCACCCGCGCCGTCGACCACTGGAAGGCCCAGGGCTTGGACCTCGCGCCCCTCTTCCACGTGCCCGCGCTGCCCGAGGGCGCCGCCCGCCACCAGGTCGTCGCCCAGGACCACGGCCTGGAGAAGGCGCTCGACAACGAGCTCATCAAGCTCGCCGCCGACGCCCTCGCCGTCAACGACGCGGGCGACGTCCGCCCGGTCCGCGCCCAGGTCCCGGTCCGCAACATCAACCGGACCGTCGGCACCATGCTCGGCCACGAGGTGACCAAGAAGTTCGGCGGCGCGGGTCTGCCCGACGACACCATCGACGTCACCTTCACCGGCTCCGCCGGCCAGTCCTTCGGCGCCTTCGTCCCGCGCGGCATCACGCTGCGCCTGGAGGGCGACGCCAACGACTACGTCGGCAAGGGCCTCTCCGGCGGCCGCATCGTCGTCCGCCCGGACCGCGGCGCCAACCACCTCGCCGAGGGATCGGTCATCGCCGGCAACACCGTCGCCTACGGCGCCACCGGCGGCGAGCTGTTCCTGCGCGGCGCCACCGGCGAGCGGTTCTGCGTCCGCAACTCCGGCGCCCTGGTCGTCTCCGAAGGCGTGGGCGACCACGGCTGCGAATACATGACCGGCGGCCAGGCGGTCGTCCTCGGCCCCACCGGACGCAACTTCGCGGCCGGCATGTCCGGCGGCACCGCCTACGTCCTCGACCTCGAGCTCGGGTACGTCAACGCCGGCAACCACGGAGCCGTCGAGGCCCTCGACGCCACCGACCTCGCCTGGCTGCACGACGTCGTGCGCCGCCACCAGGAGGAGACCGGCTCCACCGTCGCCGAGAAGCTCCTGGCCGACTGGGACAACACCGGCCGGCGATTCAGCAAGATCATCCCCAGTGCCTACAAGGCAGTGCTCGCCGCCAAGGACGCCGCCGAGCGAGCCGGACTCGACGAGTCCGCGATCACCGAGAAGATGATGGAGGCGGCGACCAATGGCTGATCCCAAGGGCTTTCTCAACCACGGCCGTGAGGTCGCCCGGACCCGACCGGTCGACGAGCGGCTGAAGGACTGGAACGAGGTCTACGTCCCCGGCTCCCTGCTGCCGATCGTCAGCAAGCAGGCCAGCCGCTGCATGGACTGCGGCATCCCGTTCTGCCACAGCGGCTGTCCGCTCGGGAACCTGATCCCTGAGTGGAACGACTACGCCTACCGCGAGGACTGGCAGAACGCCTCCGAGCGACTGCACGCCACCAACAACTTCCCGGAGTTCACCGGGCGGCTGTGCCCGGCGCCCTGCGAGTCGGCGTGCGTGCTCGGCATCAGCCAGCCGCCGGTGACCATCAAGAACGTCGAGGTCTCGATCATCGACCAGGCGTGGGACAACGGCGACGTCGTCCCGCAGATCCCCGAGCGCCTGTCGGGCAAGACCGTCGCCGTCATCGGCTCCGGCCCGGCCGGCCTCGCCGCCGCCCAGCAGCTCACCCGCGCCGGCCACACCGTGGCCGTCTACGAGCGCGCGGACCGCATCGGAGGTCTCCTCCGCTACGGCATCCCCGAGTTCAAGATGGAGAAGCGGCACATCAACCGCCGCATCGAGCAGATGCGCGCGGAGGGCACCAAGTTCCGCACCGGCGTGGAGATCGGCCGCGACATCGAGGCCGAGTCGCTGCGCAAGCGCTACGACGCCGTCGTGCTGGCCGTCGGCGCCACCACGGCCCGCGACCTGCCGGTGCCCGGGCGCGAGCTCAAGGGCATCCACCAGGCGATGGAGTACCTGCCGCTCGCCAACAAGGTGCAGGAGGGCGACTACGTGGCCCCGCCGATCACCGCCGCGGGCAAGCACGTCGTCGTCATCGGCGGCGGCGACACCGGCGCGGACTGCGTCGGCACCGCCCACCGCCAGGGCGCGGCCTCCGTCACCCAGCTGGAGATCATGCCCCGCCCGAACGACGACCGGGACGCGGTCAGCCAGCCGTGGCCGACCTTCCCGATGCTCTACAAGGTGACCTCCGCGCACGAGGAGGGCGGCGAGCGGGTCTACTCCGTCTCCACCACCCACTTCGAGGGCGACGAGGACGGCAACGTCCAGTGGCTGCACCTCACCGAGGTCTCCTTCGTCGACGGCAAGCTCACCCCGAAGCCCGGCTCCGAGCGGAAGATCCCCGCCCAGCTGGTCACCCTCGCCATGGGCTTCACCGGCACCGACCGTGAGAACGGCCTGGTCGACCAGCTCGGCCTGGAGCTCGACGCGCGGGGCAACATCGCCCGCGACAAGAACTTCCAGACCAACGTCCCCGGCGTCTTCGTCGCCGGCGACGCGGGCCGCGGCCAGTCCCTCATCGTGTGGGCCATCGCCGAGGGCCGCAGCGCGGCCCGCGGCGTCGACCGTCACCTGACCGGCACCAGCACGCTGCCGGCGCCGATCCTCCCGGACGACCGCGCCCTGGTCGCCTGACCCGGCTCCTCCACCGGCCCGGGGTCCCTCCGACCCCGGCCCACCGGCCCGGACCGCTGCCGACCCGGCCCGCCGGCCCGGGTCGGCGGTTCCGGCAACGTTCCGCCCCGCTCCCCGCCCGGGGAGTGGGGCGGAGTCGTGTCCCTGGACGGGCGGTGGCTCACCCACCCGGGGATCAGCGACGGCGTGCCGGCCGCGCGCCACGATCCGCCGGGCGCCGTACGGTACGTCGGCGCCGTCCCCCGAGGCGCCCACGGGGCCGTCCCGTACCCTCCTGCCCAGGAGCGCCCCGGGCCGAACGGGACGCCGGGGGAGGGGAGCAGCGGCATGCCCGCCATTCGCCTGACCAAGGTCGAGCAGACCGCGCCCGCGCTGGTCAACCTGTACAGGACCGCCGGCCGCACCGTCGCCCGCCACGGCCTGGAGGGCGAACGCGCCGCCGTGTACCTGGTGATCGACCACAGCGGCTCCATGAAGCCCTACTACAACAACGGCAGCGTCCAGGCCCTCGCCGACCGCGTGCTGTCCCTCGCCGCCCACTTCGACGACGACGGCATCGTCCCCACCGTCTTCTTCTCCACCGAGGTCGACGCGGTCACCGACATCGAACTCGCCCGCCACCAGGGCGCGATCGAGCGCATCCTCGCCGGGCTCGGCCACATGGGGAAGACCAGCTACCACCTCGCGATGGACGCCGTCATCGACCACCACCTCGACAGCGGCGCCACCGCACCCGCCCTGGTGATCTTCCAGACCGACGGCGGCCCGATCAGCCGCCCCGCCGCCGAACGCTACGTCTGCAAGGCGGCCCGGCTGCCGATCTTCTGGCAGTTCGTGGGCTTCGGCGACCCGCACAGCAAGCAGTTCGACTTCCTGCGCAAGCTCGACGAACTCGACGTCCCCGGCAAGCGCGTGGTCGACAACGCCGGCTTCTTCCACGCCGGACAGGACCCGCTCAAGGTCTCCGACGACGCCCTCTACGAGCGCCTCCTCGGCGAGTTCCCCACCTGGCTCCGCGCCGCCCGCGCCCAGGGCATCGTGCGCTGACCGCACCTCGCGCCCGGAGCAAGGACAGCGTTCCGGCGTCGCTCTGTCGGTCGTCCGAAGTAGTGTTCGGGCCGTCGCGCCAACACCGTGAGGAACGAACGAAATTGACCGAGCTGTCTGCCTTCCCGCTGCCCTTCTCCGCGTCCGCGCACGCCCAGGAGCCCCGAACCCTCGGGGAGATCCAGATGATGCGGTGCAGCGCACACATCAGGGAGAAGCCCGAGTGGTACGTCAAGAAGGACGACGCGGAGGTGACCGCCCGATGGACGCGGGAAGCGGTTGATCAGGGCCTGACCGAAGCCCGGATACGGTACGTCCTCGCCGAGCTCGCCCACTACGCCGAGCTCCGCGACGGACGGACCGGCATCGAGGTGTCCGCCGTGGACGGGGTCTGGAAGTCGGACAGCCTCGTCGAGGACGAGCTCAGGGACAGGCTGCGCGAGGCGGTCCGCGTCCTGGAGGAGGTCCCCGAGGAGGACAAGGACTGGCACCCGGGCTCCGACGGCCAGGTGCTCGACCTCGTCCACCCCTCCCTCTTCTGCCTCGTGCGCGACGTCAGCGGCGGCCCCGAGCGCGCCTGGGAGAAGCCCCGGAACCGCCCGTCCTCCAGCTACTACGGCTCGACCCGCCCGGGATACGAGTTCTCCGACCGCTTCCAGTGGCTCCCCACGGACGTCGCGGTCGGCGACGACGGGGACGTCACCTTCCGCTCCTACGTCAACAACGTCCACCCGGAGAGGCACCGCGAACTCGCCGACGTGCTGCCCGAGTTGTTCGCCCGGGTGCGCCCCCTGTTCGAGCGGGTCCTCACCGGCCTGCGCCACCCGCGGCCCCCGCGCATCGAGGCCGACCCCTGGTCCTGGTACCGGGACGAGGACGGCAACGGCGAGCCGGTCTGGCCCGGCAACGAGGACCAGGAGGCGCTGAAGGCATGGTCGGAGGCGTACGACGCGTGGCACGAGAACCGCACCCCGGTCATCCCGGACCCGCCGGAGTTCGCTCCGCCCGCCGCGCCCGACGAGAGCGACCGCGTCGACCTGTGCGGCCGTGACCTGCAGGTCATCGTCAAGCTCGCCACCATCCACCTCACGCCGGAGAAGCCCGAGTACGCCGGCGGGTCCTGGCACGTCGAGGGCATGCTCAACGAGCGCATCGTCTCGACCTGTCTCTACTACTGGGACAACGAGAACATCACCGAGAGCCGCCTCGGCTTCCGCACGGCGGTCGACGAACCCGAGTACGAGCAGAACGACGACGAAGGCGTGCGCGCGGTCTACGGCCTGGAGAACGAGGGCCCGCTGAACCAGGAACTGGGCTCGGCGGGCACCCCGGCCGGCCGCTGCCTGGCGTTCCCGAACGTCCTCCAGCACCGCGTGGCCCCGTTCCGCCTCGCGGACCCCACCCGGGCCGGGCACCGCAAGATCCTCGCCTTCTTCCTCGTGGACCCGTCGGAGCGCATCGTCTCCACCTCCGACGTGCCGCCGCAGCAGCCGTGGGCCGACACGTCGACCATGACGCTGGAGGAGGCCAAGAGCTACCGCGAGGAGCTCATGAAGGAGCGCAAGTTCTTCGTCGACGAGCACAACCAGGAGGTCTACGAGCGGGAGTTCTCCCTCTGCGAGCACTGACCGGCGCGTGGCCGGCGTGGCCGGACCGTGGTGGCATGGGCCGGTGGTGGCACGGGCCCCGGGGCACGGGCCGTGCCACGCCGGGGCTCGGCGCTCTGACATGATCACGTGGTGAGCGGGACGAGGGAACCGGCCGTCGACGCCGTCGAGTCGCATGTCAGGGCGTTCTTCACGGGCCACTCCGTGGAGGCCGTCACCTACGACCTGGGGCCCGGGCGGCGTGAGGTGCTGCCCGAACTGCGCGTCCTCGTCGTGGGGCCCGGCCCCCGCGGCGACGCCTGGGCCTACGTCACGGCGGGCTGCTGGTCCGCGATGGAGAGGAACGGCCGCGGACTCGAGTTCGTCATGACCGCGCACGTCCGCGACCAGCGGTTCGTCGACCTGATGGCGATGCTCGCGTACTACCACTGCGGAGGGCACCGGCTCGACCTGGCGCACAGCATGCCCCTCGGCGAACCGTGGGTCCCCGGCTCGACCTGCGACCACCTGCTGATCAGCCTGCCCTACCTCCACGGACCCGCCCTCGAACACTGCCCGCTCCCCGGCGGCGGCCACGCCCGCATCCTCTGGGTGCTGCCGGTGACCCGCGCCGAGATCGAGTACCGCCGACGGCACGGCCACGAGGCGCTGGAGCGGCTCCTCGACGAGGCGCGGATCATCCCGACGGCCCCGTTCAGGGCCTCGGTCGTCTGACGTGCTCGGCCCCGCCGGGACGGGCGGAGGTCCCCAGGGTTGCCCCGAGGCGGCCGCCTGCCCCCACACTGGACCCATGACCCACCAGCAGGAAGCACTCACCGACCCGCCGCCGGGCCTCCCGCGCCGCGTGTGGTGCCGCCTGTGCGGATCCGAACTCCGGGACGCGGAGTCCCGCCGCAGGGGCTTCGGACCGGAGTGCGACCCCGACCGGAGGTTCGAGCACCGGTCCCACGACGTCGACCAGGAACCGCTGCCGGGGCTGTGACCGGCCCGGGCGGAGACCGGGCCGGAGCGCCTGGCCCGAGGCGGCGCCTGGCCCATGCGGAGCGGGTGTCCGCGTCAGCCGCTTCTCGAACCGGTGACGGGCATACGGATCGTCGCCGAAGGCGGGAACCACCGGGTGGCTACCGCTCGCGGCTGAGGGTCTGGAAGTTCCCGTACTCGGGGTCACCCACGCTGCGCCGCATCTCCGGTTCCTCCTCCGAGCCGCCGAAGTTCCACGGGTTGCCCTCGCAGACGGTGACCGTCACCAGCTCGGCCGCCTCGTCACCGGGATACAGCGACCACGTGCCGGTGCCGTCGCACTCCGACACCTTGTCGCCGTCGGCGTCGTACTCGGCGAGTCGAGTCGCGACCGCGGTGCCGTCGTCCCTGAGGTGCAGGGTCCCGGCGCTGCCTCCGGTCCACGTCCCCACCACGTCGGCCCGGGCGAGTCTCTGCTCCTGCCACAGGCACCCCGTGGCCAGCAGCACCAGGACGATGCCCGCCGCCGCGCCCCCGCCCCGCCGCGCCCCATGTATCCGCACCGGTCCGCTTCGCATGACTTCCCCTCGTGTGCGTGCCGCGTCGCCGAGCAATTCGTCTGCCGCGGTGACGTGTTGCCACCATGGCACGAGAATTGAACGCATTCAAATCTGCCGGACGGCCGGGGACCGGGGCCTCCCTGGAGACCTGCCGAGCCCACCGGGATCGGCAGGGCCGCGGTTCCGCCGGTATCCGCGAGGCGTTGGCGGCAGCCAAGCCCTATGATCACGTCGCCCCGGCGTCCGCCGCGGCCGCAGAAGACCTCGCAGAACAGGCCGCACGATGACGAGCACCCCGCACAAGGCCCCCTGGCTCCTTGCCCGTTCCGCCCAGGTGGCGATCGCGGCGGCAGCCGTGGCCGACCTGTTCCGCGCGACGGCCCTGCGGGAGAGCTACCTGGACCCCACTCCCGCGAACGACCTCGCGGCGGCGCAGGCCTCCATGGTCATGGGCAGCCTGATGCTCCTGGCGACGGTCCTCTTCCTCACCTGGCTCGTGCGGTCCCGCCGCATCGCGGAGCAGGTGTCCCCGGACGCGCCGCTGCCCGGTGCCGGCTGGACGGTCGGCGCGTGGTTCGTGCCGGTGGCCAACCTGTTCGTGCCGCGCCGGTTCCTGCTCGACATCGGCAGGGCGACCTCCGCGACGTGGACGAACAAGCGGGACAGCGCCCTGGTGAACAACTGGTGGGCCGCGTGGATCGGCCACGCGCTGTTCCTCGCCGTGTTCGGCCAGATGGCCCCCGGCTCGCTCGCCGTCCTCGTCGTGGCCCAGGTGCTCATGTTCGCCGCCGCCGTCCTCGCCGGGCTCATGATCCAGCGCCTCACCACGCTGCAGTCCTCGGCGGCCACCCACACCACCGCCGCGCCCGGCACACCCGTCGCCCAGGCCTGAGCCGCGGCAGCCGTGGAGGAGCCCCAGCCGCTGGAGCCGCACCTCGCCGCCGTCGTCGCCCTGCTGCGGAAGGCGTTCCCCACCGGGGTCGACGCGCAGGACCGGCTGCCGCTGCTCGCGGTGCCGGCGGAGGGGCTCTGCGAGGAGAACGCCGGACGGGTCGCTGCGGCGTTCCTCAGGGCGGACCGGCACGCGGTGGAGAACGGCGCCGCACGCCCGCCGAACCGCGCACGACGGGACCGCGCCGCCGTGCTGCGCCTGCGGCTCGAGCGGTACGGCTGGGACCCGGAGGAGGGCTGACCGGGAGCGGGGCGTCACCGCGACGGCCCACACCGTGAGACCCGCCGCCCCGCGTTCGCCCCGGGGGAACGCCGCCGCCTACAGTGATCGACCATGACGACCAGCAACAACGCCCCCGTCGACCCCGCCGTCCGCGAGGAGCTCGGCCGCCTGCGCGACAGCATCGACAACATCGACGCCGCCGTCGTCCACATGCTCGCAGAACGGTTCAAGTGCACCCAGCAGGTCGGCTTCCTCAAGGCCAAGCACCAGCTGCCGCCCGCCGACCCGAACCGCGAGTCCGAGCAGATCGCCCGCCTGCGGCGGCTCGCCGAGAGCGCCAAACTCGACCCCGCCTTCGCGGAGAAGCTGCTCAACTTCGTCATCGCGGAGGTCATCCGCCACCACGAGCGCATCGCCGAGCAGACCGACGACACCGGCGACGGCACCCCGGCCTGACCTCGCCGTCGCCCCCGTGCGCCCCGCCACGCCCCGCCCGCCCGGGGCAACGAGCGGGTAACCCCCCTGCGCACGGAGCCCCGCATCAGGCAGCATGTGCCCATGTCCGTACTGACGCGCGACGAAGCGCAGACCCGAGCAGACCTCCTCACGGTCCAGCACTACACCGTGGATCTCGACCTCACCACCGGCGAGGACACCTTCGACTCCCGGACCACCGTCCGGTTCACCGCCCGCGCCGACGCGGACACCTTCGTCGAACTCAAGCCCGCCGAACTGCGCACCGCCACGCTCGACGGACACCCGATCGACCCGGCCGCCCTCGAGGACAACCGGCTCCCGCTCACCCTCACGGCCGGCGAGCACGAACTCGTCGTCGACGCCGCCATGCGCTACTCCCGCACCGGCGAAGGCATGCACCGCTTCACCGACCCCACCGACGGTGAGACGTACGTCTACACCCAGCTCTTCCTCGACGACGTCCAGCGCGTCTACGCCGCCTTCGACCAGCCCGACCTCAAGGCCACCTTCGACGTCACCGTCAAGGCGCCCGAAGACTGGACCGTCCTCGCCAACAGCCGCACCACCCACGACGGCGACGGCACCTGGACCGCGGCCACCACCCCCGCCATCTCCACCTACCTGCTGGCCGTCGCCGCGGGCCCCTGGCACTCCATCCGCACCCAGCACCGCGGACTGCCCTTCGGCATCCACTGCCGCGCCAGCCTCGCACCCCACCTCGAGACCGACGCCGACGAGATCCTCGAGATCACCACCCGCTGCTTCGACCGCTACCACGCCAAGTTCGACGAGCCGTACCCCTTCGACTCCTACGACCAGGCGTTCGTCCCCGAGTTCAACGCCGGCGCCATGGAGAACCCCGGCCTCGTCACCTTCCGCGACGAGTTCGTCTACCGCTCCGCCGTCACCGACACCGAACGCCAGACCCGCGCCATGGTCATCGCCCACGAGATGGCCCACATGTGGTTCGGCGACCTCGTCACCCTGCGCTGGTGGGACGACATCTGGCTCAACGAGTCCTTCGCCGAGTACATGGGCTACCAGACCCTCGTCGAGGCCACCCGGTACACCGACACCTGGACCGAGTTCGCCGTCACCCGCAAGAGCTGGGGATACGACGCCGACCAGCGGCCCTCCACCCACCCCGTCGCCCCCGACGACGTCCCCGACACCGCAGCCGCGCTCCTCAACTTCGACGGCATCTCCTACGCCAAGGGCGCCAGCGCCCTGCGCCAGCTCGTCACCTGGCTCGGCGAGAAGGACTTCCTGGCCGGCATCAACACCCACTTCGCCCGCCACAAGTTCTCCAACGCCAGCCTCGCCGACTTCCTCGACTCCCTGGCCGCCCACACCGACCGCGACGTCCACGCCTGGGCCGACGCCTGGCTGCGCACCAGCGGCGTCGACACCCTCACCGCCACCGTCGACACCGAGCCCGGCCACTGGAGCCTCGCCCTCGGCCACCAGGGCAGCCGCCCCCACCGCATCACCGTCGCCGTCTACGACCGCGTCCTCGGCACCGACCGCACCCTGGTCCTGCGCGAACGCCACGAGACCGACGTCCCCGGCGGGCCCGAGACCCACACCGGCGTCCGCCCCGCCCTCGTCGCCCCCAACGACCACGACCAGACCTACGCCAAGATCCGCCTCGACGCCGACTCCCTGGAGACCGTCCTCGGCGGACTCTCCCAGGTCCCCGACGGCCTCACCCGCGCCGTCCTGTGGAACACCCTGCGCGACATGGCCCGCGACGGCGAACTCGCCCCCCTCGACTACCTGCGGACCGCGAGCGCCCACCTCCCCGAGGAGAGCGACCTCGCCATCGTGCAGGGCGTCCTCACCTTCGCCCGCGGCCAGATCGCCGACCGCTACCTCGAACCCGGCCGCCGCCCCGAGGCCCTCGCCCTCATCGGCGAACTCTGCCGCGACCTCCTGCGCCGCACCGAGGACGGCTCCCAGCCCGGCCTGCGCCTCACCGCCGTCCGCCACCGCATCGACAGCGCCCTGCGCGCCGACACCCTCACCGCCTGGCTCGCCGACGACACCGTCCCCGGCGGCCCCGAACTCGACCCCGAACTGCGCTGGCGCATCCTCGCCCGCCTCGCCGTCCTCGGCGCCGCCGACGAGAACGCCATCGCCGCCGAACTCGAACGCGACCCCAGCGCCACCGGCCAGGAAGGCGCCGCCCGCTGCCGCGCCGCCCTCCCCGACGCCGAGGCCAAGAAGCGCGCCTGGGACGCCATGTTCCGCGACGACGACCTCTCCAACTACCTGTTCACCGCCACCGCCAAGGGCTTCTGGCAGCCCGAACAGGCAGACCTCACCACCGAGTACGTCACCCGCTTCTTCACCGACGCCCCGGCCGTCGCCCACCGCAGGGGACCCGCCATCGCCGAGGCCGCCGGCCACTGGGCCTTCCCCGCCCACGCCGTCGACCAGGACACCCTGCGCCGCGGCCAGGACACCCTCGACGGCGACGACGTCACCCCCGCGCTGCGCCGCAAGCTCACCGACCAGCTCGACGACCTCGCCCGCGCCCTGCGGGTCCGCGAGGCGAGCTGACCGGACCGGACGGAGAAGGACAGGGGACGCGGACCGGCCGCCCGCGTCCCCGCACCCCCGTGGTCGTTAGCACTCCGGACCCCCACGGAGGACGACCACCCATGACACACCCCGCACCGGACGACACCGCCCGCGAGCTCCCGGCCGCTCCCGAGCAGGTGGGGGTGCCCCCGGACGAAGTCTGGGGGAGAACCTCACCGCGCGACCTGGTCGGCATCGGCATCGGCCCCGCCAACCTCTCCCTCGCCGCCCTCGCCCAGCCCCTCGAACAGCTCGACACCGCCTTCTACGAACGCCGCCCCGGCTTCGACTGGCACGCCGGCCTCCTCATCGAGGGCACCACGCTCCAGGTCCCCTTCCTCGCCGACCTGGTCACCCTCGTCGACCCCGCCAGCCCCTGGAGCTTCCTCAACCACCTCAGGGCCAAGGACCGGCTCTACCCCTTCTACTTCGCCGAACGCTGGCACATCCACCGCGCCGAGTACGACGCCTACTGCCGGTGGGTCAGCGAACGCCTCCCCGGCCTCCACTTCCGCCACCGGGTCGACACCATCCGCTGGAACCCCCGCCGCGCCCTCTTCGAGGTCGACCACACCCGCCTCGACCCCGACGGCCGGCCCCACAGCCGCCACCGCACCCCGGCCCGCCACATCGCCCTCGGCATCGGCACCGAACCCCACGTCCCCGAACCCCTGCGGGCCCTCACCGACGACGCGCGCACCCCCGTCGTCCACTCCGGCGACTACCTCCACCACCGCGACACCCTGCTCGCCGCCCGGCACGTCACCGTCATCGGCACCGGACAGTCCGGAGCCGAGGTCTTCCTCGACCTGCTCCGCCACCGCCCCGCCGGCCTGGAGAACATCCACTGGCTCGGCCGCAGCCCCGCCTTCGCCCCCATGGAGTACTCCAAGCTCGGGCTCGAACACTTCACCCCGGACTACACCCGCTACTTCCACCAGCTCGACGAACCCGTCCGCGACCAGCTCGTCGCCGGCCAGTGGCAGCTCCACAAGGGCATCGACACCGACACCATCGCCGCCATCCACGACGAGCTCTACCGCCGCACCCTCGACGGCGGCCGCCCCGACACCCACCTCACCCCCGCCGTCCACGTCCACACCGCGCAACGCACCACCGAGGGAACCGTCCGCCTCGGCCTCGAACACACCCAGCAGCACACCCGCGCCACCCTGGAGACCGACGCCGTCGTCCTCGCCACCGGCTACCGCCAGCGCCCCCTGGACCCCCTCCTCACCGGCCTCGCCCCCCACCTGCGCCGCGACAACGCCGGCCGCCCCCAGATCGACGAGCACTACCGGCTGCGCCTCGACGACAGCATCACCGGCCACGTCTACGTCCAGAACGCCGAACTCCACACCCACGGCGTCGGCGCACCCGACCTCGGCCTCGTCGCCTGGCGCAGCGCCACCATCCTCAACACCCTTACCGGCAAGGAGGTCTACCGGCTGCCCCGGCGCACCGCCTTCACCACCTTCGGCCTGTGCTGACCACCCCGCCCGGAGCAGCACGGAGGAGTACGGCGGAGCACGGGGGGAGAGTCAGGAAACGCCGACGGCGCCGGCGGGGAACCCGCCGACGCCGCCGACCGGACCGCAGCCCGGCCCCGCACCACTGGACCTAGAAGACCGGGACGCCGTCCCGCGTCAGACGCCAGTCCACCGACGCGAAGTCCTTCGGGTCCAGCACACCCTTCGCCGTCACCCACTCCGCGATCCGCGTCCGGATCTCCGTCGACTCCGCCCACACCTCGGGCGCCGACGCCACGTGCGGATACGCGCTGCCGCCGTTCGCCCGGTAGTTGTTCACCGCCATCACGAACTTCTTGTCGGCCGGCACCGCCGCGCCCTCGAACGTCAGGTTCTTGATCCGCGAACCCGCCGGCTGCGCGATGTCGATGTCGTAGCTCACGCCCGACACGTAGTCGTACGCGTAGTCCGGACGGTTCCCCGCGTTCGTCAAGGTGTTCACGTCCACCGGCGCGCCCGGGGCGACCTGCGCGTAGTACAGCGCCGAGAACTCCAGGTAGTCCTTCAGCTGCGCGCCCGTCAGGACCTTCGCCACCAGCGTGTTGTCGTACACGTACAGGCTCGACAGGTCCCGGATCGTCACCTCGCCCGCCGGGATCTCCGACGTCCGCGAGAACGGCGACGCCTGCGCCACCACCGGCAGCGAGGCGTACTCGGTGCCGGCCAGCGCGGCCTTCACCACGTCCTCCTGCACCTTCGCGATCAGGTCGATGATCGGCTCGTCCTTGTACCGCGCCTCCACCGTCGTCAGCGTCACCGTGGCCGTGCCGACCACCTGGTTGACGTACTCCACGACCGCGTCGTGCTGCTCCTGCAGCAGCGCCACGATCTGCGGGTCCTCGACCGCGTTCTTGGAGTCGCGCAGCGACGCCTTCACCGACTCGACCGACCAGCGGCCCTTGTCGAAGACCAGCTCGATGTCGAAGAGCGACAGCCGCTCACCCCACATCAGCGGCTCGGACAGCACGACCTCCTTGCCCGACTCCTCGTTCACCACCCGCAGCTCGGCGATCTCCTTGTGGGCGTGACCCACCAGGATCGCGTCGATGCCCGGAACCAGCCGCGCCACGTTCGCCGCGGAGTTCTCCACGTAGGGAAGCTGGTCGCTCCACGAGGACGTGCCCGAGGTGCCCGAGTGCGCCGAGACGATCACGACGTCCGCGCCCATCGCCCGCAGCTTCGGCACCCACAGCGCGGCCTGCTCCTCCAGACCCGGGAACTTCAGCTTGCCCTGCACGTACGCCTTGTCCCAGATCGCGATGCCCGGGTTCGTCAGACCCAGGACCGCCACCTTCACCGGACGCGCCGAACCGGGGACGTGGAAGGACTTGAGGAAGTACGGGGGGAACGCCGGCTTCAGCGTCGTCGCGTCCACCGCGTTGGCGCCCAGCAGCGGGAAGTCGCACTGCGACTCGAACTTCCGCAGCAGCTCGATGCCGTAGTTGAACTCGTGGTTGCCCAGCGCGACCGCGTCGTAGCCGATCTTGTTCATCGCCCGCGCCATCGGGTGCACCGGACCGCCCGCGGCGGTGATCGGGTCCACCTTGGCGTAGTAGTACGTCAGCGGGGTGCCCTGGATGGTGTCACCGGCGTCGATCAGCATCGTCCGCCCGGCGCCCTTCTCCTCGCGCACCTCCTTCACCAGCGAGGAGATGCGCGCCAGACCCAGCGCGTTGCCCGCCGCGTCCTTGTACTGGGCGTCCTTGTAGTAGTCCCAGTTGAAGACGTTGCCGTGCAGGTCGGTGGAGCCCATCACCGTCAGGGAGAAACGCTTCCCCGGACGACCCTGGGCGTCGACGGCCGCCACCGGTGCCGCCTGAGCGGCCGGAGCCCCCATCACACCTCCCGCCAGCGCCACACCCGCACCCGTCACAGCGGACTTCTTCAGAAACTTCCGGCGATCCAACGCCATGCTCCCGCACCTTCCCGACAACACTTCCGGACAACAAGCCCAACGCTCAATGCCAACGCGCGTAGATTCTTCACCACGCGCCCCCGTCGCCGACAGATCCGCCAGGTTGCGATCCGGTAAGCGACCAGCCAAAACCCGGCAACCGGCACCCGCGCCTGACACCGTGACGCCCATGAGCGCCGAACCCGCCACCGAAGCGACGCCCCTCCCCGTCACCGGCCCCACCGCCGAACACCCCCGCGTCGCCGTCCGCGGCGAGGCCCACCTCGAGGTCGACCCCGAGGTCGCCCGCATCACCCTCACCGTCACCGCCCGCGGCACCGACCGCCGCGACGCCGTCGGCAACCTCACCCGGCGCAACAACGCCGCCCTCGAACTCCTCAAGACCTACGGCGACGCCGTCGCCCACACCGAGACCGGCACCCTCTCCATCACCCCCGAGACCGCCCAGCGCGGCCGCGGCGAACGCATCCGCGCCTACAACGGCCGCGTCACCCTCACCGCCGAGATCACCGACTTCACCGTCCTCGGCGAACTCACCACCCGCCTCGCCGACCTCGACCACACCAGCGTCCACGGCCCCCACTGGTCCCTGCGCCCCGACTCGCCCGCCCACCGCCGTGCCCGCCAGGAGGCCGTCCGTCAAGCCGTCGTCCGCGCCCGCGAATACGCCGAGGCGCTCGGCACCACCCTCACCGGCGTCATCGACATCGCCGACATCGGCGCCGACACCGGCACCGCCCCGCGCGGCGGCCGGCCCGGCTTCGGCGCACCGGCCGCCGCTCCCGGAGCTCCCCGCGGAGCCGCCGAGGAGCCCGCCCTCGCCCTCGAACCCCGCCGCCAGCACGTCCGCGCGAACGTCAACGCCCGTTTCACCATGGCCCCGCCGACTCTCTGAACCGGTCCCGATATCGAACCCTCATTCACCTCAACCACAGTTGCCGTGCAGGTTGTTGAACAGAACGCCAACACGAACGGCCTACCCGCCGGTAAGCCCTAGGGTCGAACCATGCGCCGAGCAAAAATCGTCTGCACCCTGGGGCCCGCCACCCACGCCTACGACCGCGTCAAGGCACTCGTCGACGCCGGCATGGACGTGGCCCGCTTCAACCTCAGCCACGGCAGCTACGCCGAACACGAGGAGCGCTACCGGCGCGTGCGCCAGGCCGCCGACGACACCGGCCGCAGTGTCGGCACCCTCGCCGACCTCCAGGGCCCCAAGATCCGCCTCGGCAGCTTCCGCGAAGGCCCCGTGCTGCTCGAGCGCGGCGACGCCTTCACCATCAGCGTCGAACCCGGCGCCGAGGGCGACCGCCACCGCTGCGGCACCACCTACCACGGCCTCGCCAACGACGTCGCCGTCGGCGAACGCGTCCTCGTCGACGACGGCAAGGTCACCCTCGAGGTCCGCCGCATCGAAGGCCCCCTCATCCACACCGTCGTCGTCGACGGAGGCATGGTCTCCGACCACAAGGGCCTCAACCTCCCCGGCGTCGCCGTCTCCGTCCCCGCCCTCTCCGACAAGGACGAGGCCGACCTGCGCTGGGCGCTGCGCACCGGCTTCGACGTCATCGCCCTCTCCTTCGTCCGCAGCGCGCTCGACGTCAAGGACGTCCACCGCATCATGGAGGAGGAAGGCCGCCGGCTCCCCGTCATCGCCAAGATCGAGAAGCCCCAGGCGGTCGAGAACATCGAGGAGATCGTCGCCGCCTTCGACGGCATCATGGTCGCCCGCGGCGACCTGGGCGTCGAACTGCCCCTGGAACAGGTGCCGATCGTGCAGAAGCGGGCCATCAAGCTCGCCAAGCGCAACGCCAAGCCCGTCATCGTCGCCACCCAGATGCTCGACTCGATGGTCGACAACTCCCGCCCCACCCGCGCCGAGGCCTCCGACGTCGCCAACGCCGTCATCGACGGCACGGACGCGGTCATGCTGAGCGGCGAGACCAGCGTCGGCAAGTACCCCGTGGAGACGGTGCGCACCATGGCGCGCATCGTCGAGGCGGCAGAGGAGGACATCCTCGCCAAGGGGCTGCCCCCGCTGACCGAGCGGAACAAACCGCGCACCCAGGGCGGGGCGGTGGCCCGCGCCGCGGCGGACATGGGCGACTTCCTCGGCGCCAAGTTCCTCGTCGCCTTCACCCAGTCCGGCGACACCGTGCGCCGGCTCGCCCGCTACCGGTCCCCGATCCCGGTCCTCGCCTTCACCCCCGAGCCCGCCACCCGCTCCCAGCTCAGCCTCACCTGGGGCGTGGAGACGTTCCTCGGACCGCACGTCGACTCCACCGACGCGATGGTCGACCAGGTCGACGAGCTGCTGCTGAAGTACGGGCGCTGCGCCAAGGGCGACACCGTGGTCATCACGGCGGGATCCCCGCCCGGGGTCTCCGGCACCACCAACCTGGTGCGTGTCCACCACATCGGGGTGGACTGACCGCCCGGGGGTCAGTACTTGGGGCCGACGTGGGCGTCCATCAGCGCGACGGACGCCTTGCGGGCGACGGAGACGTTGAAGGGCAGCCCGGCCCTGGCCAGCACGGTCCAGCGGACCCCCACCCTGTCCAGGGTGTCGGTGAACAGCCGCCGGATGTCGTCGGACTTGTTGGCGAACAGGTACCGGGTGTACTCGTACCGCTTTCGCTCCCCGCCGACGTCGCGGGTGGTCCAGTTGGTGATGCGGCACCCGTCCGAGTGGATCAGCCCGCGGACGAACTCCCAGGGACGGGCGTCCACCACTGCCTGTTGCCAGGGTTCCAGGGCGATCGTGCGGTCGTGCTTCTTGCCGGGCCCGTGCTGCGGGAACATGCACACCCAGTGCCGCGTGTAGGACTTCACCTCGACGCAGCCGGTCTTCCGGCGGCGCCCGGTACGCGGCTCCGGTATCACCTTCCGCATCGCGTCCTCGGCCGCGGCGATGATCCCGGTCTGCCTCTCGTCGCAGTAGATCGACAGGTGGTGCTGTTTGTCCTTGGAGACGATGTGTCCGTCGCCCAGGTAGAGCCCGAGCAGGTAGGCGTAGGCGACTTCGTCGAAGCTCCTGCCCGTGCAGCGCGGGCAGTCCATGAGGGGACGGTGGTAGACCTCGCCGAGAGCCCTTCGGTCCTCGCTGCGCCACCAGCCGACGGTGCCACGAGGCACGCCCAAGCGTTCGGCGACGACGCGGTTCGGGACGCCCTGGCGCATCAGTGCGACGGCCTCGGACCGAATCGAAGAGCAGTGCTGTTCCATGCCCGCACTGTCCGTCACCGACGGCCACGCCGAGCAGCAGAAAGCGGACGTTCACTCGAAAGTGAAACGCCCGCCCTGTTGGTGCCGGGTGCGGGATTCGAACCCGCACGCCCTTTCGGGCAGATGTGTTTGAGACATCAGCGTCTGCCATTCCGCCAACCCGGCAGGTCGACCGCTAGGAGTGTACCGACTCACGTAGCGAACCCGCACCTAGGTAGGCTGCACGGCAGCAGTACCCTGCCCTGAGCGCCGAGGAGCCAGCGTGACCGCCCCCGAGTCCCCGCAGCCCGTTGAAGACGACGACAAGTCCCACGTGCCCCCGCAGACCACCCGTGTGGTGATCGCCGAGGACGAGGCCCTGATCCGGCTGGATCTCAAGGAGATGCTGGAGGAGGAGGGCTACACGGTCGTCGGTGAGGCCGGGGACGGCGAGCGGGCCGTGGAGCTGGCGCGGGAGCACCGGCCGGACCTGGTGATCCTGGACGTGAAGATGCCCAAGCTGGACGGCATCTCCGCCGCGGAGAAGATCGCCGAGGAGTCGATCGCCCCCGTGCTGATGCTGACCGCGTTCTCCCAGCGCGAGCTGGTGGAGCGGGCGCGGGACGCCGGTGCGATGGCGTACCTGGTGAAGCCGTTCTCGAAGAGTGACGTGGTGCCGGCGATCGAGATGGCGGTGTCCCGCTTCACGGAGATGAAGGAGCTGGAGAAGGAGATCGCCGATCTCTCCCAGCGGCTGGAGACCCGCAAGCTGGTGGACCGGGCGAAGTCGATCCTGCAGACGGAGTACGGGCTGAGCGAGCCGGCCGCGTTCCGGTGGATCCAGAAGACGTCGATGGACCGCCGGATGTCGATGCAGCAGGTCGCGGAGGCCGTCATCGCGGACTCCGAGGAGAAGAAGGCCGGCCGCGGCTGAGACCGAGAACGCGCGGCGCGTGAGCAGCAAAGGGCGAGGCCCGTACCCCTGAACGTCCAGGGGTACGGGCCTCGTCGCGTGACGTGGAGGGTCAGTCCTCGCCGAGGTAGGCCTTGCGGACGGACTCGTCGTGGAGGAGTTCCCGGCCGCTGCCGGTGAGGGTGATCTTGCCGACCTCCATCACGTAGCCCTGGTCGGCCAGGGAGAGCGCCGCCTGGGCGTTCTGCTCGACGAGCAGGATGGTGGTGCCCTGGGACTTGAGCTCGGTGATGGTCGCCATGATCTTCTGCATCATGATCGGCGAGAGGCCCATGGAGGGCTCGTCGAGCATGAGCAGCTTGGGCTGCGACATCAGGGCGCGGCCCATGGCGAGCATCTGCTGCTCGCCGCCGGAGAGGGTTCCGGCGGCCTGCCTGCGGCGTTCCCCGAGGATGGGGAAGAGGTCGTAGGCGCGCTGGATGTCCTTGGCGATGCCGGCCTTGTCGTCGCGGAGGTAGGCGCCGAGCCGCAGGTTGTCCTCGATGGACATGCGGGGGAAGATGTGGCGCCCTTCGGGCGAGTGGGCGAGGCCGAGGCTGACGACCTTGTGCGCGGGGACCTTGCTGAGGTCCTTGCCCTCGAAGCGGATGCTGCCGCAGCTGGGCTTGAGGAGTCCCGACAGGGTGCGCAGGGTGGTGGTCTTGCCGGCGCCGTTGGTGCCGATGAGGGTGACGACCTGGCCGGCGTCGACCTTGAAGCTGATGCCCTTGACGGCTTCGATCTTGCCGTAGGCGACGCGGAGGTCCTCGACCTCGAGGAGTGCGGTCATCGGTCGTTCTCCTTGCCGGTTCCGGCGTCGCCCCGGTCCGTGCCGTCGGCCTGGGGGGCCTCGGGTGCGGGGGCGGGTGCGGCGCTGTCGGCGGCGGTGGTGTCTTCGTAGGGTTCGCCGAGGTAGGCCGCGATGACGCGTTCGTCGCGCTGGACGACTTCGGCGGGGCCTTCGACGATCTTCTCGCCCTGGACGAGCACGGCGACGCGGTCGCACAGGTTCATGATGAACCGGATGTCGTGCTCGATCACGACGATGGCGATGCCCCGGTCGCGGATGGCGAAGACGAGATCCTCGGTGGCCCGGGTCTCGGCGGGGTTCATGCCGGCGGTGGGCTCGTCGAGGAGGAGGAGGCCGGGCTCGCTGGCGAGGGCGCGGGCGATCTCGAGCTTGCGCTGCTCGCCGTAGGGGAGGTTGCGGGCGAGGTGGTCGGCCTTGTGGTCAAGGCCGACGAACTCGAGGAGTTCCATGGCCTTCTCGCGGGACTCCTCCTCGGCCCGCTTGAAGCCGGGAAGGCGCAGGAGGGCCGACCAGAGGCCTTCCTTGGTCCTCGTGTGGCGGCCGACGAGGACGTTCTCCAGGACGGTCATGTTGGCGAAGAGCCGGATGTTCTGGAAGGTCCGGGCGATGCCGGCCTTGGTGACCAGGTGGGGCTTCGGCGGGAGGACGGTGTCCTTGTACCTGACCGTGCCGCTGGTGGGGACGTAGAGGCCGGTCAGGCAGTTGAAGAAGGTGGTCTTGCCCGCGCCGTTGGGTCCGATGAGTCCGACGATCTCACCGCTGTTGACGGTGAGGTTGACGTCGCGCACGGCGGTGAGGCCGCCGAACTTCATGGTGACGCCGGTGACGTCGAGGACCTTGGTGGTGGTCGCTGCGGTGGTGGTGCTGGTGGTGGTCATGGCGGTCACGCCCCTGCCTTGGCGACGCCGGTGGCGCCCTCGGGAAGCGTCGCGTCGTCCGGTACGTCGGTCTGTCCGGTCTCGTGGAACTCCAGCTGCTTGCGGCGGTCGGCGACCAGGCCTTCGGGGCGGAAGCGCATGAGGAGCATGAGCGCGATGCCGAAGAGGAGCAGCTGCCACTCCGCCATGAACTGGAGTTTGGCCGGGATGAGGTAGAGCAGGGCGGCGCCGATGAGGGGGCCGCTGATGGTGCCCATGCCGCCGAGGATGACGGCGGCGAGCAGGAAGGCCGAGTTGGGCGGCACGGAGCCGGCGAACTGGTACTGCTCGGGCGTGATGCTGTAGGAGACGTGGGCCTGGACCGAGCCGGCGAGGCCGGCGAGGCCGGCGCCGAGGGCGAAGGCGAGCAGCTTGAGCCGGAAGCCGTTGATGCCCATGGCGGTGGCGGCGGTCTCGTCCTCGCGGATGGCGACCCAGGCGCGGCCGATGCGGGATTCCGCGGAGCGGCGGAAGACCATCACGACGATCGCCGTGAAGAGGAGCATCAGCAGGTAGTAGTTGCCGGGGCGGGTCAGCTGGAAGCCGAGGACGTCGTGCGGCAGCCCGAAGTTGAACCCGAAGAGCTCGAGGTCGGGGATGTTGGGGATGCCGTTGGAGCCGTTGGTGACGTCGGGTCCGCTGGTGCCGTTGAGGCTGTTGACGGTGATGCGGAAGATCTCACCGAAGCCGAGGGTGACGATGGCGAGGTAGTCGCCGCGCAGCCGCAGGGTGGGAGCGCCGATGAGGACGCCGAAGATCAGGGACGCGGCGACGCCGGTGAGGGCGGCGGCCCAGAAGGGGAAGTGGACGCCGATGGTCGACTGCGGGGAGCCGGAGACCAGGGCGGCGGCGTAGGCGCCGACGCCGAGGAAGGCGACGTAGCCGAGGTCGAGGAGGCCGGCGAGGCCGACGACGACGTTGAGGCCCAGGGCGACCGTGGCGAAGATCAGGATGTTGGCGCCGATGAGCGCGAACTGGTCGTTGGTCTGGGTGAAGGGGAAGCAGATGGCGGCGGCGAAGGCCGCGGTGAGCGTGACGGTGCGGTGCTTGGCGGTGAGTGCCGAGAGCCGCTTGAGGAGTCCGGCGCGCAGGACGGCGGCGAAGCCGAACGCGGCGAGGACGACGAACCCGATGAAGAGTTCGGAGTACTCGGTGGCGATGCCGTAGGCGAAGATCCACAGGCCGATGCCGAAGGCGGCGGTGATGACGAGGATCTCGGCCCAGGCGGGGAGGTCCTTGGCGCGGGCCGGGTCGGGCGCGGAGAACGCGTTGCGGAACCTGCCCCAGGCGTCGGTGTCGTCGTCGTGGGGCTGGTCGGCGGGGAGGGCGAGGGCGCCGATGACGGCGAGGAGGGCGCCTGCGCCGGCGACCCAGCCGCCGGGCTCGAGGTTGACGATGCCGCCGAGTTCGTAGCTGATGGCGCCGATCGCGTAGCCGGTCACGCCGAACACGCTGAGCGCGGCGAGGCGGACGGGGCTGTTGGTGCCGCCGGGGGTGAGCCAGGCGAGGCCCCGGATGCGGTATCCGGAGAGGGTGAACAGCAGGGTGAGGACGGCGCCGACGAGGGTCAGGACCTGGAGGCCGCCGGGGTAGCCGGTGACGGTGAGGTCGCCGGGGAAGGCGCTGGTCCAGGTCCAGGGCAGGAAGGTGCCGGCGAGGGCCAGGACGGCGCCGGCGAGGGTGACGACGCGTGCCGTGGAGGCCGGCAGCGGGATGAGCGGGCTGGTGTCGTTGCTGTTCATCGATATCACGCCCTGTCCGCGACGCGTTCGCCGAGCAGGCCTTGGGGCCGGACCAGGAGGACGATGATGAGGAGGGCGAAGGCCCACACGTCCTTCCAGCCGCCGCCTCCGAAGAGTTCCATGCCGGGGATCTCGCTGATGTAGCCGGTGGCGAGGGACTCGGCGACGCCGAGGACGACGCCTCCGAGCATGGCGCCGTAGATGTTGCCGATGCCGCCGAGGACGGCGGCGGTGAACGCCTTGAGGCCCATGAGGAAGCCCATGCGGAAGCCGATCTGGCCGTTCTTGAGCCCGTAGGCGACGGCGGCGACGGCGGCGAACGCGGCACCGATGGCGAAGGCCATGACGATGATGCGGTCGGTGTTGATGCCCATCAGCTTCGCGGTGTCGGGGTCCTGGCTGGTGGCCTGCATGCCGCGGCCGGTGCGCGTCTTGTTGACGAAGAACCCGAGGGCGATCATGCACAGCGGTGCGGCGATCAGGACGAACAGGTCACCGCGCTGGATGTGGGCGCCGAGGATGCTGAGGGCGTCGCCTTCGAAGCGGGGGAAGGGCACGTCCTTCTTGGCGTCGGGGTATCCCATCCAGACGAGCTGCTGGAGCGCGATGGAGAGGCCGATGGCGGTGATGAGGGGGGCCAGTCGGGGTGCGGTGCGCAGGGGGCGGTAGGCGAACCGTTCCGCCGCCACGGCGACGAGGACCGACACGATCACGCCGCCGAGGATCATCAGGGGGATGGCGGTGATCAGGCCGAGGCTGCTGGGCAGGGCCGTGTAGACGGTGAGCGCCCCGAAGCCTCCGACCATGAATATCTCGCCGTGGGCGAAGTTGATGAGCTGGACGATGCCATAGACCATCGTGTAGCCGATCGCGATGAGTCCGTACATCGCGCCGAGGATGAGTCCATTGGCCAGCTGTTGCGGCAGTTCGTGCACCGCAGGGCCTCCGTTGGGTGGTTCGGATATGGCGCCGCGCGGGAGCGCTGGTGGGCGCGCCCGCGCGGCCTAGGTCAATGCGTGGTGCCGGCCTGATGGCCTGCGGTGGGTCAGCCGAGCTCGGGAGCGCCGCTGAACTCGGAGGCCCAGGCCCCGCTCTTGACCTTGTAGGCGGTCATCGTCTTGTTGGTGGTGTCACCGAACTCGTCGAAGGAGATCGGGCCGGTGACGCCGTCGAACTTGATCTTGCTCATCGCGTCCAGGACGGCCTTGCGGCTGTCGTCGGGGAGCTTGCCGTCGTTGCCCTCGACGGCCAGCTTGACGGCCTCGATGATGGACCAGGTGGCGTCGTAGGTGAGGCCGCCGTAGGCCTCGTACGCGTCCTCGTAGCCCTCGGCCTCGTAGTTGGCGAGGAACTCCTTGGCGGAGTCGAGCTTCTCGACGGGCTCGCCGACGGAGGTGGCGAGGTCGCCCTCGGCCTTCTTGTTCAGCTTCGGGTACTCGCCGGAGTAGATGCCGTCGCCGCCCATGAGCGGGATGTCCTGGCCGCTGTCCTTGAGCGCCTGGCTCAGGGGAGCGGCGGCCGGGTACTCGCCGCCGTAGTAGAGGGCGTCGGCGCCGGTCTTCTTGATCTTGGTGACGACGGCGTTGAAGTCGCGGTCGTCGGGGTTGATGTGGTCCGAGCCGACGATCTTGCCGCCGAGCTTGGTGTAGTTCGCCTTGAAGGAGGCGGCGAGACCGGCGCCGTAGGTCTTCTGGTCGTCGATCAGGTACGCCTTCTTGATGCCCGCCTCGTTGTAGAGGTACTCGGCGGCGAACGCGCCCTGGACCTCGTCGGTGGTGGCGGTGCGGAAGAAGGTCTTGAACGGGCGGACCGAGTCGCCGGTCTTCCAGCCGTCGCCCTGGGTGAGCTCGGTGCCGGTGTTGGCCGGGGAGACCTGGGTCAGGCCGGCGTCGTTGAACGGCTTCTGCATCTGCTGCGAGACGCTGGAGTTCAGCGGGCCGACGACGCCGACCACGGTCTTGTCGCTGATGAACTTCTGCGCGTTCTGCGCACCGACGCCGGGCTGGGCCTGGTCGTCGAGGGGCTGGACCTCGAAGGTGACGCCTTCGACGAACTTCTTCTTGTTGGCGATCTTCGCGGCGAGGTCGGCGGAGTTCTTCATGCCGAGGCCCAGCGCGGAGAGGTCGCCGCTGAGCGGGGCGTCGAGGCCGATGACGACCTTGACGTCGCCGCCGGAGTCGCCGCCCTTGCCGCCTTCGTCGCGCGATCCGCAGGCGGTGAGGGTGAGTGCTCCCGCCGCCAGCGCGGCGGTCAGTGCGAGGAGACGTTGACGCACGTTGTGTCCTTTCCCTGGCACGGCCGTTCCGGTCCGGAGCGCGGCCGAGTCGAGGCGCTGGGCGGATTTGCTGTTCCCACGGCGCGGTGACTGGCGGTGACTCTAGGCGGGAGGTGGTTATAGGGAGGAGTGCCTGACCAATGCTGTGACGCTCTTGTTATGACACGAGGTAATGCAGAGCGGTAAGGAGTGGGTGGAAGAGGTTAATTCCGGCGGATTCAGCCGGTCCACATGTTGAGAAATCGCAGACAGGAGCCGTTCGGTGTTCAGGTGTCTTTTCGTTTTGACTCATTACCTGACATCGTTGTCGCCCCGAGAACCCGAGATAGATGAATGCGCCATGCATTCTTTTTGCGAAAGTTACACTGCGTTACTTTCGGAAACCGCGAAGGCGCCCGGCCGTATACGGCCGGGCGCCTTCGGGTCGTGCGGGGGAGGGGTTTGGGAGGGGTTGCGGCGTCAGGCGTCGCGCAGGAGACAGGTGAGGCGGGCGCTGCAGACCCGGCGGTCCTGCTCGTCGCTGATCACGATCTCGTAGGTGGCCGTGGAGCGGCCGCGGTGCACGGGGGTGGCGACGCCGGTGACGGAACCGGACTGGAGGCCGCGGTGGTGCGTGCAGTTGAGATCCACGCCGACCGCGATCTTGGCAGGGCCGCCGTGCAGCATCGAGCCGACCGAGCCCAGGGTCTCCGCGAGGACCGCGGAGGCCCCGCCGTGCAGCAGGCCGTAGGGCTGCGTGTTGCCCTCGACCGGCATGGTGCCCACGACGCGCTCGGCGGAGGCCTCCAGGATGTCGATGCCCATGCGGTTGCCGAGGGCCCCGGCGGAGAAGAGGGCGGGCAGGTCGACGCCGAGGCTGGCGTACTCGTCGAGGACTTCCTGCGGAAACTTCACGGTGTTCTGCTCGCCCATGGGGCCGGCTCCAATTCGTTCGGGGAGACCTGGTGCGGTGGTGCCGCCGGGGACCGGCGCCTCGGGTGGCGACGCCGGAACGGCTGCGCCTGAGCAAACGCTCAGTCGGTTCGGGATTGTTCCAGACGGATCACCACGGACTTGCTGGCCGGGGTATTGCTGACATCCGCGGTGGAATCCAGCGGTACGAGGACATTTGTCTCCGGATAGTAGGCGGCGGCGCAGCGCCGCGCCGTGGGGTAGTGCACGAGCCGGAACCCGGGAGCCCGGCGCTCCACGCCGTCGCTCCACTCGGAGACCAGGTCGACGTAGGAGCCGTCGGCGACGCCGAGCTCGGCGGCGTCCTCCGGGTGCACCAGGACGACGCGGCGGCCGCCGTGGATGCCGCGGTAGCGGTCGTCGAGGCCGTAGATCGTGGTGTTGTACTGGTCGTGGGAGCGCAGGGTCTGCAGCAGCAGCCGCCCTTCGGGGATCTGCGGGAACTCGACGGGCGCGGCGGTGAAGTTGGCCTTGCCGGTGGCGGTGGGGAAGCGGCGCTCGTCGCGCGGGGCGTGCGGGAGGGTGAAGCCGCCGGGGCGCGCGACGCGGGCGTTGAAGTCCTCGAAGCCGGGCACCACGCGCGCGACGCGGTCGCGGACGGCGGCGTAGTCCTTCTCGAACTCCTCCCAGGGGGTGCTGCTTGCGGCGCCCAGGACGCGGCGGGCGAGGCGGCAGACGATGGCGGGCTCGGAGAGCAGGTGGGGGCTCGCCGGCGCGAGGCGGCCGCGGGAGGCGTGCACCATGCCCATGGAGTCCTCGACGGTGACGAACTGTTCGCCGCTCGCCTGAAGGTCGCGCTCGGTGCGACCGAGGGTGGGCAGGATCAGGGCGCGGGCGCCGGTGACGGCGTGCGAGCGGTTCAGCTTGGTGGAGACGTGGACGGTGAGGCGGGCGCGCCGTACCGCGCTCTCGGTGACGTCGGTGTCGGGGGTGGCGGCGACGAAGTTGCCGCCCATGGCGAAGAAGACCTTGGCGGCCCCGTCGCGCAGGGCGCGGATGGCGTTGACGACGTCGAGGCCGTGGTGGCGGGGCGGGGCGAAGCCGAACTCGCGCTCCAGGGCGTCGAGGAAGGCGGGGGCGGGACGCTCGAAGATGCCCATGGTGCGGTCGCCCTGGACGTTGGAGTGCCCGCGCACGGGGCAGACGCCGGCACCCGGCCGGCCGATCGCGCCGCGCAGCAGCAGGAGGTTGACGACCTCGCGGATGGTGGGCACCGAGTGCTTGTGCTGGGTCAGGCCCATGGCCCAGCAGACGACGGTGCGCTCGGAGGCGAGGACCATGTCCAGGGCGCGCTGGATCTCCTCGCGGGTCAGACCGGTGGCGGCGAGGGTCTCCTCCCAGTCGGCGGATCGGGCCGCCTTCTCGAACTCCTCGTAGCCGTGGGTGTGTTCGCGGACGAAGTCCTCGTCGACGGCGCCCTCGGTCTCCAGGACGAGCTTGTTGAGGAGGCGGAAGAGGGCCTGGTCGCCGCCGATGCGGATCTGGAGGAACAGGTCGGTGAGGGCGGTGCCGGTGGTGAGGCCCTTGGGCGTCTGCGGGTTCTTGAACCGCTCGAGCCCCGCCTCGGGCAGCGGGTTGACGCTGATGATCCTCGCGCCGGCGGCCTTGGCCTTCTCCAGGGCGGTGAGCATGCGCGGGTGGTTGGTGCCGGGGTTCTGCCCGGCGACGATGATCAGGTCCGCCTGGTGGAGGTCCTCGAGGCTGACGCTGCCCTTGCCGATGCCGATGGTCTCCGTCAGGGCGGAGCCGGAGGACTCGTGGCACATGTTGGAGCAGTCCGGCAGGTTGTTGGTGCCGAGCTCGCGGGCGAACAGCTGGTAGAGGAAGGCCGCTTCGTTGCTGGTGCGCCCCGAGGTGTAGAAGACGGCCTGGTCGGGGGAGTCCAGGGCGTGGATCTCCTCGGCGATCACGTCGAACGCCTCGTCCCAGCCGATGGGCTCGTAGTGGGTGGCGCCCTCGGCGAGGTACACGGGGTGGGTGAGGCGGCCCTGCTGGCCCAGCCAGTAGCCGCTGCGGCCGGCGAGGTCGGCGACGGAGTGGGCGGCGAAGAACCCGGGGGTGACGCGGCGGAGGGTGGCCTCCTCGGCGACGGCCTTGGCGCCGTTCTCGCAGAACTCGGCGGCGTGCCGCTTGTCGCCCTCCGGCCATGCGCAGCCCGGGCAGTCGAAGCCGTCCTTCTGGTTCACCCGCAGCAGGGTCAGGGCGGTGCGGCGGACGCCCATCTGCTGCTGGGCGATGCGCAGGGTGTGGCCGAGGGCGGGCAGCCCGGCCGCGGCGTGCTTGGGGTCGGTGACGCGGGGGGCGTCCTGCGCGGGATCGGCGGCGGGGGGCTTGCTCGCCATGGCGCTCACCTCTTCTGCACCGGTGGTGCGGGGGTCTCTCCGGCTGCGGTCCGGCTGTCTCCAAGATCCTTGCACGGGGCCGCCACGGCGCGGGAGGGCTGTGGACAAGCCTCCGCGAGACCTGTGGACAACGCCCGCCAAGCCGCCTTGGGCGTCACCGTCAGGAGTGACGGGCGCTCGAGCGGCGGTGGAGGAGGCGCCGCGGTCTGCCGCAGGTGGGCGCGGCTGTCGGCGGGGCGTGGCAGGATCGGGGTGTGGTGGATACAGCATCGAAGAAGACCGACACGAACCCCGCCGGTGAGCGTCCGCGGCTGATGCTCATGGACGGGCACTCCCTCGCGTACCGCGCGTTCTTCGCGTTGCCCGTGGAGAACTTCACGACGGCGCAGGGGCAGCCGACCAACGCGATCTACGGCTTCGCGTCGATGCTGGCGAACACGCTGCGTGACGAGGCGCCGACGCACTTCGCCGTGGCGTTCGACGTGTCCCGCAAGACGTGGCGGGCCGAGGAGTTCACCGAGTACAAGGCGAACCGGGCGAAGACGCCGGACGAGTTCCGGGGCCAGGTGGAGCTGATCGGCGAGCTGCTGGACGCGATGGCCGTGCGGCGGTTCGCGGTGGACGGCTTCGAGGCGGACGACATCATCGCGACGCTGGCGACGCAGGCCGAGGCGGAGGGCTTCGAAGTCCTGATCGTCACGGGCGACCGCGACTCGTTCCAGCTGGTCTCCGAGCACACCACGGTGCTGTACCCGACCAAGGGCGTCTCGGAGCTGACCCGGTTCACGCCGGAGAAGGTGTTCGAGAAGTACGGTCTGACGCCCGCCCAGTACCCGGACTTCGCGGCGCTGCGCGGCGACCCGTCGGACAACCTGCCGGGCATCCCGGGCGTGGGCGAGAAGACGGCCGCGAAGTGGATCAACCAGTTCGGTTCGTTCGCGGAGCTGGTCGAGCGGGCCGAGGAGGTCAAGGGGAAGGCCGGGCAGAACTTCCGCGACCAC
Source organism: Streptomyces sp. NPDC056600 (assembly GCF_042792855.1). Taxonomy (NCBI): domain Bacteria; kingdom Bacillati; phylum Actinomycetota; class Actinomycetes; order Kitasatosporales; family Streptomycetaceae; genus Streptomyces; species Streptomyces sp. NPDC056600. Next base: position 64,463 of record NZ_JBHTVQ010000009.1, on the reverse strand, counting down.
CTGGAGTCGGTGAAGCTGAACCGCCGGCTGACCGAGATGGTCCGGGACGTCGAGCTGCCGGCGGGCGTCCCCGCGCTGGAGCGCGCCGCCTACGACCGCAAGGCGGTCGCGATGATCCTCGACACCCTGGAGATCAGGAACCCCTCGCTGCGGGAGCGGCTGTTCGCGGTCGACCCCGGCGCCGAGGAGGAGGAGGGCCCCTCGCCCGCCGCGCAGAGCGGCGTCGAGCTGGACGGCTCCGTGCTGTCCACCGGCGAGCTGGCGCCGTGGCTGGCGGAGCACGGGCAGGACGGTCCGCTGGGCGTGGCCGCGGTCGGCGCGTGGGCGCTGGGCGCGGGTTCGGTGGCCGAGGTGGCGCTGGCCGCCTCGGGCGGCGAGGCGGCCTGGTTCGACCCGTCGCAGCTGGACGAGGCCGACGAGAAGGCCTGGGCGGCCTGGCTCGCGGACGAGGCGCGGCCCAAGGTCTTCCACAACGTCAAGCACGCGATGCGGCTGTTCGGCGAGCACGGCTGGACGGTCGCGGGCGTGAGCATGGACACCGCGCTCGCGGCCTACCTGGTGAAGCCGGGCCGCCGCTCCTTCGACCTGGACGCGCTGTCGCTGGAGTACCTGGGCCGCGAGCTCGCCCCGGCCGCGGCGGCCGGCGGGCAGCTCGCCTTCGGCGCGGACGACGACGCCGAGGCCGAGGCGCTGATGGTGCAGGCGCTGGCGGTGCTGGACCTCGCGGTCGCCTTCGAGGGCAAGCTGGAGGACGTGGGCGCCGCCGGGCTGCTGCGCGACATGGAGCTGCCGACCTCGGCGCTGCTGGCGCGCATGGAGCGGCACGGCATCGCCGCCGACCGCGAGCACCTGCGGAACATGGAGCAGATGTTCGCCGGCGCGGTCCAGCAGGCCGTGCGGGAGGCCCACGAGGCCGCCGGCCACGAGTTCAACCTCGGCTCCCCGAAGCAGCTGCAGGAGGTCCTCTTCGGCGAGCTGGGCCTGCCGAAGACCAAGAAGACCAAGACCGGCTACACCACGGACGCGGACGCGCTGGCCTGGCTGGCGGCGCAGACCGAGAACGAGCTCCCGGTGATCATGCTGCGCCATCGCGAACAGGCGAAGCTGCGCACCACGGTCGAGGGCCTGATCAAGACGATCTCCGCGGACGGCCGCATCCACACCACCTTCAACCAGACGGTGGCGGCCACCGGCCGGCTCTCCTCGACCGACCCCAACCTGCAGAACATCCCGGTCCGCACGGACGAGGGGCGGGCCATCCGCCGCGGGTTCGTGGTCGGCGCGGGCTACGAGTCGCTGATGACGGCGGACTACAGCCAGATCGAACTGCGGGTGATGGCGCACCTGTCGGAGGACGAGGGCCTGCTCGAGGCGTTCGCCTCCGGCGAGGACCTGCACAACACGGTCGCCTCCCAGGTGTTCGCGGTGGACCGCTCGCAGGTCGACCCCGAGATGCGGCGGAAGATCAAGGCGATGTCCTACGGCCTGGCCTACGGACTGTCCGCGTTCGGTCTGTCGCAGCAGCTGAACATCGAGGCCGGTGAGGCGCGGGCCCTGATGGACACGTACTTCGAGCGGTTCGGCGGCGTGCGGGACTACCTGCACCGGGTGGTCGAGGAGGCCCGGGCGACGGGCTACACCGAGACGATCCTCGGGCGTCGCCGCTACCTTCCCGACCTCAACAGCGACAACCGGCAGCGCCGGGAGGCGGCGGAGCGGATGGCGCTCAACGCGCCGATCCAGGGCACGGCGGCGGACATCGTGAAGATCGCCATGCTGAAGGTGGACGCGGCGCTGCGGGAGGCCGGCCTGACCTCGCGGCTCCTGCTCCAGGTGCACGACGAAATCGTGCTGGAGATCGCCCCCGGCGAGCGGGAGGCGGTGGAGGAGCTGGTCCGCCGCGAGATGGCCGGGGCGGTCACGCTGCGGGCGCCGCTGGACGTGTCCGTCGGCGTCGGCCCCGACTGGGAGTCCGCGGCGCACTGACCGGCCCCCGGGGCAGCGGCCCCGGGACGGTCACCGGCGGGGCGCCCACCGTGTGCGGGTGGCCCGCCGGTGCGCGACCCGGCCGGTGTGCGGACCTGCCGGTGGGGTCTCGCGCCGAGTGGCCTGCCGGTGCGGTCCCGCGCCGCGCGGACCTGACGGATCTGTGGGTGCGATGCGTCGTGCGACCGAGCCGTGCGGGCCCGTTTGCGTGCGGTTCCGTGGTCCCGGGGCGTCACCGGGGCGCGGGCCGACACCGCACGAGGCGGCCCCTTCCCGCCGTGCGGCCGACCGCACGCCGCGCGGTCGTGCGACCGTGCGGAGCTGAGCCGGGCGGCGCACCGTGCGGTCCCCGGTCGTGCGGTTGTGCGCCGCGCGGACCTGACCGGGAGCGGCCCGGCGGCAGGCGGCGTGTCACTCGGGCGGACCCCGTGGGGGCGACGTGCTGCGGGGGCCGGAGAAGGATGCGGGGCATGGGTATACGCATGCTCGGCCGGCCCACGGCGGGAGCGGAAGCGGTCATATCCGCGCTGCGCCCGCCGGTGCGCCCCGTCGCCCCCGCCGCGAGCACCGTCCGTCGTCACCTCGGGTGGACGACGGGGGCGCGCAGGCAGGCCCGTGACCTCTGGGAGGCGGTGGCCGGCCGTCAGCCGGTGGTCGTCCTGTCCCTGGCCGTGGGCCCCGCCCAGGCGGTGGCCCGCCGGACCTGGGGGCTGGTGATCCGCATCGTCCGCCCGGGCGCCTCCCGCCGGATCGCGGTCACCGTGGTGCCGCTGCGCGGCTTCCCGTCGCTTCCCGCGCCTCCGTCCCCCCGGCCGCCGCACGCGGACCCCGGGGCGGGCGCCGCCACACCCTGACGGCCGTCCCGTACAGCACCAGCCCGACGGCGAGCCCGGCGCCCGCACCGAAGCAGAGCGTCGGGATGATCTCCCAGGGCCGGGCGACGTGCCCCCAGTAGGCCCACCAGCGCATCACCCGCGTCGTCGCCGCGAACCCCGCGCACAGCGCGAGCAGCGCCCCGGCCGCCCACCGGTCCCGCCGGGACAGCTCCGGCAGCCCCGCCCCGCCGTCGACGAAGCCCTCGCCCGAGCCATGGCCGCCGCCGTGGGGCACGGAGCGCCGCAGCGCGCGGACCAGGAACCACACGATGACCACCGCGGCCACCGCCGACCCCCCGTACTGCATGTACCAGTACAGCGGCGAGCCCGCGATCTCCTCGCCCAGCACGGGGAAGACCCGCATCCCCCACTGGTCCAGGTGCGTGAACGCGTCCCACACCACGTGGGTGAGCGCCCCCAGCACCGCCGACAGGTACCAGGCGGCCGCCGGGCGCGGCCGGAGCCTCGCCCGCGGTGTCCCGCAGCGCGTCAGCACCGCGGCCCGCCCGCGTACCCGTCGCGGCAGCAGCGCCACCAGCGGTTCCCGCAGCAGCAGCCACGCCCCCACCAGCAGCCAGGCGATGGCCGCGTCGACCGTGAGGACTCCCGCGAACGAGTGGGTGACGTCGCCGAAGACCATGGCGTCGGGCAGCGCGCTCGCCGCGTAGTACGTCATGTCGGGGGCGAACGACCCGGCCACCATGACGGAGGGCACCAGGAGGGCGGCCCGCCCGGTGCCGTCGGCGCGCATCGCGGGCAGGACGGCCACGGCGTGGCTGAGGGTGAACGGCAAGAACGGCTCCCGGTCCCGGAGGGCACGGCGGAGGCGGCGCGGCACGACGGTGCGCGCGACGGCTCCGCGACGCGACGGTGCGGCGGCGCGGAGGGGACCGCGCCCGCGGTGAGAAGGGACGTCGGCGGTCGCCCAGCGGTTCCCGGAGCGGCCGACGTCCGAATTCCGTACGCACGGCCCTGCAGATGTCCCTTCCAATCGTCTGAAATCGGACACCAACGGGTAGGCGGGCGACTCAAGTTGTCGTAGGGTCACCTGATTGCGGTATCGAATCCCTGTCCGCACGGCGGGCCGGGAGAGCAAGAAGTCGGTCGTCCAGGGAGGGGAACGCTCGATGGCGGCGCATATCGGCAGGCATCTGCGCAGGGGAGCGGCTACCACGGCGGTGGCCGCGGTCGCGGTCGCGGCGCTGACGGCTTCGCAGGCGCCGGGGGTGGCCGAGCGGCCCAGATCCGAGACCGGCGACTCCCAGCCGATACCGGACCCCGCCGAGCTTCCGGGCGACGACTCGTACTACACGGATCTCCCGCAGCTGAAGTCCCCCGCCGGCGGCAAGGCCGAGTCCGCCATTCCGGCGACCGTCCTCGACGCCTACAAGAAGGCCGAGGCGACGCTGCGTCAGACCAGGTCCGGCTGCAACCTGCCCTGGGAACTCCTCGCCGCCATCGGCCAGGTGGAATCCGGCCAGGCCCGCGGCGGCAAGGTCGACAGTACGGGCACCACCCCCCCGGACAAGCTGATCATCGGCCCGCCGCTCAACGGCAAGGGCTTCGCGCACATCAGCGACACCGACAACGGCGCCTTCGACAACGACACGAAGTACGACCATGCCGTCGGCCCCATGCAGTTCATCCCCTCGACCTGGGCCTGGGCCGGCAAGGACGGCAACGAGGACGGGAAGAAGGACCCCAACAACGTCTACGACGCGGCGCTGGCGGCCGGGTACTACCTGTGCCGCTACGAGTGGGACCTCTCCGACAAGGCGGACCTCGAGCGGGCGATCCTCAGCTACAACAACTCGCGCGACTACCTGAACACCGTGCTGCGGTGGATGGAGACCTTCCGCGACGGCGTCCAGGAGATCCCCGACGGCACGGGCAGCGTGCCGGTCCACCGCAACGACGACCCGCTCTTCGTCACCCCGAACTCGCCGTCCGCGCCGCCCTCCTCGGGCCCGGGCGGCGGCACGAACGTCGGTGGCGGCAGCGGCGGTGGCAACGGAAGCGGCACGCCCGGCGGCGGCTCCACCACGCCTCCCACCCCTCCGCCGACCACGCCGCCCGCCCCGGGCGAGCCGGCGACGCCCACCGACAGGGTGCACCACCTGGAGCACGCCACCGGCGCCTCCCTCAGCACGATGGCGGGGACCACCTTCGGCGAGGGCGTCGCGGCCCGGGCGGAGACCTCCGCGGGCGTCGGCGTCGGCACGGTGCGGATCAGGTTCACCATCGTCGGCGACACCGACACCGTCTTCACGGGCGGCGAGGACGTCGCCACCGTGCAGACCGACAGCCGCGGCGTGGCGACCGCGCCCGCGCTGGTGGCCGGTGAGCGCACCGGAGCGTTCACGGTCCGCGCCACCGTCGTCGGCCGTGACGTCACGGCCGTCGAGTGGGAGGCGGCGGTCACCGTCCGCACGGCGGACAAGATCGCCCTGGTCGAGGGCGAGCCGCTGGTGTGCGCGGTGGGCGGGAAGTTCGACGAGGCGGCGCTCACCTTCTCCGCCACCCGCAACGGCGCTCCCGCCGCGAAGGTCGGGGCCACCGTCACGCTGGTGAAGGCGGCGGACGACCTCACCCAGAACGACAAGGGCCCCTACTTCGAGGACGCTGACGGCAAGGCGGTGCGCACGCTGGCGCTCACCACCGACGCCGACGGCGTGCTGGAGCTGCCGACGCTGTTCGCGGGCGACACGGCCGGCACCTACCTGCTGCTCGTCGAGACGCCGGGCGGCGGCAAGGAGACGGTGGAGCTCACGGTGGACGCCGCCGGGGAGGCCACCGCCGGTGAGGCCGCCGGCACGGCCTGACCGTCCCACCCCTCAGGCACCGACGCCGGGGCCGCCCCATCGGGCGACCCCGGCGTCTTCCGTTCCCCGGGGCGGCATCCCGTTCCGCTCCCGGGGCGGTATCCCGGGCTCCCGCCCCGCGGGCTCAGCGGCGGAGGCGGGCGTTGGTGTACCGGGTGGGGGTCGCCGAGGACGGATCCTCGGGCCACGGATGCTTCGGGTAGCGCCCGCGCAGCTCCGCCCGCACACCCCGGTACCCGTCACGCCAGAACGACGCCAGGTCCGCCGTGACCGCCGCGGGCCGCCCGGCCGGCGACAGCAGGTGCACCAGGACCGGCGTCCCCGCCACCGTCGGGGACGTGGCGAGGCCGAACATCTCCTGCAGCTTCACCGCCAGCACCGGCTGCCGCGGATCGCCGTAGTCGACGCGGACGCGGGAGCCCGACGGCACCTCCAGCCGCTCCGGCGCCAGCTCGTCCAGCCGCGCCGCCTCGCCCGACGCCCACGGCAGCAGCCGGGAGAGTCCCTGCCCCGCCTCGATCCGGGACAGGTCGGCGCGGCGCCGGGCCCGCCCCAGCTCCGGCTCCAGCCACTCGTCGGCCCGCTCCAGCAGGGCCTCGTCCGACACGTCGGGCCAGGGGTCGCCCAGGCGTCCGCGCAGGAACGCCAGCCGCTGCCGCAGCACCCGGGCGTCCTGCGACCAGCGCAGCAGGCCGAGACCCTCCGCGCGCAGCCCGTCCAGCAGCGCCGTGCGGATCCGCTCCGGGGCGGCGTCCCGCAGCGGCCGGACCACCAGCTCGACGGCGCCGAGCCGCTCCACCCGGCGGGCCACCACGTCGCCCTCGGCCCAGCGGACCTCCTCGCCCTCCGCGTACAGCGGCGCCGCCGCGCGGCGGGCGGTGTCCTCGTCGACCACCGCGGCCAGCCGGATGCGGGCGTGGCCCTTCCCCACCGGGCGGTCGGCCACCGCCACGGCCAGCCAGGACCCGTCCCGCAGCGGCGAGCCCTCCGGGAGCCGGGCCCGCGTACCGCCGGCCATCAGGCAGGACCCGCCCTCCACCCGGCCCACCCGCTCCGGGAACGCCAGCGCCGCCACCACCCCGGCCACCGCGTCGTCCCCCCACGACCGCCCGGTCCCGTCCCCGGAACGCGCCGCGGGCCCCGCGGCCGAGGAGGCCCCGGGACCTGAAGCCGCCCCCGCACCCGCCGCCCCCTCCCCGGCCAGGGACCGCAGCCGCCGGGCCTCCGCACGCCAGCGCCCTCCGTACGCGTCGCCGCCCCGGCGGGCCGAGCGCAGGGCCGCGGCCAGGTCGTCGCCGTAGGAACGCGGCACCTCCTCGCTGAGCAGCGCCACCACCTCGGCCGCCGCCCGGGCGCCGACCAGCGGCGCGGCGTCCAGCAGGGCCCGGCCCAGCCGGGGGTGCAGGCCGAGCCGGGCCAGCCGGACGCCCCGCCCGGTGGCCCGGCCGTCGTCGCCGATCGCGCCGACCGCGGTCAGCACCGACCGCGCGGCGGCCATCGCCCCGGCCGGGGGAGGGTCGAGCAGGGCCAGCCCGGCGGCGTCGGGGGCGCCCCAGCAGGCGGCCTGCAGGGCGAACGCCGTGAGGTCGGCGACCTGGATCTCCGGCGCCGGGAAGGAGGGGAGCCGGACGTCCTCCGCCTCGCTCCAGCAGCGGTACACCGTGCCCGGCGCCTCACGCCCCGCGCGGCCCGCCCGCTGCCGCCCGGCCGCCCGGGAGGCGCGCACGGTGGCCAGCGACCCCAGGCCCCGGGCATGGTCGACGCGCGGCTCGCGGGCCAGACCCGAGTCGACCACGACGCGGACGCCCGGGACGGTGAGCGAGGACTCCGCCACCGACGTGGCGAGCACCACCCGGCGGCGCCCGGCGGGGGAGAGCACGGCGTCCTGCACCGCGGCGGGCGCCCGGCCGTGCACCTGGAGCACGTCCACGCCGTCGGCGGGCAGGCCGTCCAGGGCGCCGGCGACCCGGGCGATCTCACCGACGCCGGGGAGGAAGCAGAGGACGTCGCCGTCCCGCTCGGTCAGCGCGCGGCGGACCACCTGGGCGACGTGGGACAGCAGGGCGGGGTCGACGCGGGTGCCGTGCGGCGGGCGCACCGTCCCCGGCGGCGCCCACACCGTGTCGACCGGGTGGGCGGTGCCGTGCGCCTCCACCACGGGGGCGTCGCCGAGGAGGCGCGCCCAGCCCTCGGCGTCGGTGGTGGCGGAGGCGGCGACCAGCCGCAGCTCGGGGCGCAGGTTCTCCCGGACGTCCAGCAGGAAGGCCGCCGCGGTGTCGGCGTCCAGATGACGCTCGTGGCACTCGTCCAGGACGACGGTGTCCACCCCGGCGAGTTCCTGGTCGCGCTGCAGCCGCTGCAGCAGGACGCCGGTGGTGACCACCTCGACCCGGGTGCGGGAGGAGACGGAGCGGTCGCCGCGGACCGTGTAGCCGACCGTCCCGCCGACGTCCTCGCCCAGCAGCCAGGCCATCCGGCGGGCCGCGGCCCGGGCGGCGATCCGGCGTGGCTCGGCCACCACCACCTTGCCGCCCGCCCCGCCGGCCAGGCCCGCCCCGCCGGCCAGGCCCTGCCCGTCGGTCAGCCCGGCCAGGGCCAGCGGGACGAGCGTGGTCTTGCCGGTTCCCGGCGGCGCGCAGAGGACGGCCGCGCCGTGGCCCTCCAGCGCCCCCGCGAGCAACGGCAGTGCGGATCGGACGGGCAGGTCACGGGCGGCGTCTCGCATCACCCGCCCAGTCTCCCAGGGGTCGCCGCACCCTCACCCCCAGGCGCAGGAGCAGGGGCGGGGCCGCGGACGGGGCCGCGGACGGGGCCCGGCCGGGCGGCCGGACGTCAGGTCAGTCCCGGTCGCAGACGAACACGGCGGTGCCCGGGATGAGAGCCCCGCGCAGCGGAGACCAGCCGCCCCAGTCCGCGTCGTTCCACACCGGCCACTCCGGCTCGACCAGGTCGGTCAGCCGGAACCCGGCGCGCACCACGTCGCGCACCCGGTCGCCGAGCGTGCGGTGGTGCTCCACGTAGACGGCCCGCCCCCGCTCGTCCTGCTCCACATAAGGGGTGCGGTCGAAGTAGGAGGAGGCCACACTCAGCCCCTCCGGCCCGGGCTCGTCCGGGAAGGCCCAGCGGATCGGGTGGGTGACCGAGAAGACGAACCGCCCGCCGGGCCGCAGCACCCGCCGCACCTCGCGCAGCACCAGGCCGGGGTCGGCGACGAACGGGATCGCGCCGTAGGCCGAGCAGGCCAGGTCGAAGGAGCCGTCGGCGAAGGGCAGGACCGAGGCGTCCGCCTCCACCAGCGGGAACGCCGAGCCGATCCGCAGGGCGTGCTGGAGCTGGCGGTGCGAGAGGTCCAGGGCGACGGGCCGGGCGCCCTGCGCGGCCAGCCAGCGTGAGCACTGGGCGGCGCCGGCGCCGATCTCCAGGACGTCGCGTCCGGTCAGCGCCTCCGCGGGGCCGAGCAGGCGGGCGTCCTCCTCGTCGAGCCCTTCCGGGCCCCAGACGAAGCGGTCGTCGCCCAGGAAGGCGCCGTGCTCGCTCTGGTACTCGTCGGCGTTGCGGTCCCACCAGCCGCGGCTGGCTCGGGCGCTCTCGGCGGCCGAGGTGTCCCGCCGTGTGGCCTCGGCGTCCTCGGCGACCCCGACGTTCCGTGCACCGTGGCTCCCGGCGGCGGCCGCCGACCCCGCCGCCCCGCCCGGAGGTCCGGCCGCCCCGGTCACCTGAAAACCGCTGGACTCTTGGATGACCGGCTCCTCACCGCTAATGTTCGAACCGTCCGCGCGATGTCCGCGCCGGCCGCAGGAGTCCTTCACAGACGCCTGCCGGTGGGTGTCGCGCGCTCGCGGCGGCGACCTCGCACGACGGAATTTCTGCCGGGATTGTGGCATTTCGCCCGCGGTGCGCGCTTCGCGCATTGACCCTGCCCGGCTGCCCCCGTATGCTACAAGTTGCGCTGCGGGCCTGCGCACCTCAGACGTAGCAGGTCGCGCTCGCATCTGTTGTATGTCCCCTCGGTTCTCGAGGCGCTGCTTGAAAAAGTGGCGCTTACTTGGCTGTCCGGCTTCTGCAGAGCGAAACGGGCTCCCGGCGTAAGCAGTACCTACGACTTCAATGTCCGTACCGGAGCCCTTTCCCACATGACGAGCAGCACCGAGACCACCGCCACCACGCCGCAGGTAGCGGTCAACGACATCGGTAACGAGGAAGCCTTCCTCGCCGCGATCGACGAAACGATCAAGTACTTCAACGACGGCGACATCGTCGACGGCGTCATCGTGAAGGTCGACCGGGACGAGGTCCTGCTCGACATCGGTTACAAGACCGAAGGTGTCATCCCGAGCCGCGAGCTCTCGATCAAGCACGACGTCGACCCGAACGAGGTCGTCAAGGTCGGCGACGAGATCGAGGCCCTGGTCCTTCAGAAGGAGGACAAGGAAGGCCGCCTGATCCTCTCGAAGAAGCGCGCCCAGTACGAGCGCGCCTGGGGCACCATCGAGAAGATCAAGGAAGAGGACGGGATCGTCACCGGTACCGTCATCGAGGTCGTCAAGGGTGGTCTCATCCTCGACATCGGTCTCCGTGGCTTCCTCCCGGCCTCCCTGGTCGAGATGCGCCGCGTCCGCGACCTCCAGCCCTACGTGGGCAAGGAGCTCGAGGCCAAGATCATCGAGCTGGACAAGAACCGCAACAACGTGGTCCTGTCCCGCCGTGCCTGGCTCGAGCAGACCCAGTCCGAGGTCCGCCAGACCTTCCTCACGACCCTCCAGAAGGGTCAGGTCCGCTCCGGCGTGGTCTCCTCGATCGTCAACTTCGGCGCCTTCGTGGACCTGGGTGGCGTCGACGGTCTGGTCCACGTCTCCGAGCTGTCCTGGAAGCACATCGACCACCCCTCCGAGGTTGTCGAGGTCGGCCAGGAGGTCACCGTCGAGGTCCTCGACGTCGACATGGACCGCGAGCGTGTCTCCCTGTCGCTGAAGGCGACGCAGGAGGACCCGTGGCAGCAGTTCGCCCGGACCCACCAGATCGGTCAGGTCGTCCCGGGTAAGGTCACCAAGCTGGTTCCGTTCGGTGCGTTCGTCCGCGTGGACGAGGGCATCGAGGGTCTGGTCCACATCTCCGAGCTGGCCGAGCGCCACGTGGAGATCCCGGAGCAGGTCGTCCAGGTCAACGACGAGATCTTCGTCAAGGTCATCGACATCGACCTCGAGCGTCGTCGCATCAGCCTCTCGCTGAAGCAGGCCAACGAGGCCTTCGGCGCCGACCCGTCGGCGGTCGAGTTCGACCCGACCCTGTACGGCATGGCCGCGTCCTACGACGACCAGGGCAACTACATCTACCCCGAGGGCTTCGACCCCGAGACCAACGACTGGCTCGAGGGCTACGAGAAGCAGCGCGAGGAGTGGGAGCGCCAGTACGCCGAGGCGCAGACCCGCTTCGAGCAGCACCAGGCCCAGGTCATCAAGTCCCGCGAGGCGGACGAGCAGGCCGCTGCCGAGGGTGGCGACGCCGCTCCGGCCGCGACCGGTGGTGGCGGCGGTTCGTACTCCTCCGAGGGCGGCGACACCTCCGGTGCGCTGGCTTCGGACGAGGCGCTGGCCGCGCTGCGCGAGAAGCTGGCCGGCGGCCAGAGCTGAACGCGTTCCGCGTGAACTGACGCGAGCCTGAGGAAGGCCCCGCGCGCTCCCGAGAGGGAGTGGGCGGGGCCTTTCCCGTTGCCCCGGGGCCCCGAGGGCGTGCGGCGGTCCACCGGCGGCCGACCGCCGAGGCCGTCTTTGGCATGTACTTGTAACGCCCAGAAACGTGTGCGATACACCTGAATCCCCGGGCGCGTAACACGCCACTGTGAGGATCCTTCTCGGTTGCTCAAGATCACTACCGAGAGGGGTCCCGCCATGGCACACGTCCAGCAGGGTACCGGCACCAGCCGCCGCAGCTTCCTGAGAGCCGTGGGCGTCACCGGTGGCGCCGGGGCGATGTTCGCGACCATGGGCGCGCTCGGCCTCGCCCCCACCGCGGCCTACGCCGCCGAGAAGGAAGCGCCCTTCCGGGCTCCCAGCAAGGGCGACTTCACCCTGCAGGGCCGCTCCGGCAAACCCGCCAGGGTGGTGGTCGTCGGCGGCGGCATCGCCGGTCTCACCTCGGCCTACGAACTCGGCAAGGCCGGGTACGACTGCGTCGTGCTGGAGGCCCGCGACCGGGTCGGCGGACGCAACCTCACCATCCGCGGCGGCGACAGCGTCACCGACCTCGACGGCGTCACCCAGACCGCGCGCTTCGGCAAGGGCCAGTACATGAACGCGGGTCCCGGCCGGCTCGCCCAGTGGATGAACACCCTCGACTACTGCCGCGAGCTCGGCGTGGAGATCGAGGTCTTCACCAACAGCAACGCCAGCGCCCTGATCTACAACGAACGCAACGGCATGACCGGCCCGGTCCGCTACCGCACCGCCAAGGCCGACGTCTACGGCTACACCTCCGAACTGCTGGCCAAGGCGACCAACGCAGGAGCGCTGGACGGGGAGCTGACCGCCGACGACAAGGAGCGGCTGCTCGGCTTCCTTCGCAGCCACGGCGCCCTCGGCGGCGACTACCGGTACACCGGCACCGAGCACCGCGGCATGAGCGTCGACCCCGGGGCGGCCGGACAGCCCGGCGAGGTCCTCGGCGACGTGCCGGCCCTCACGGACGTCCTCGCCTCGAACGTCGGCCGCTACTTCTCCTTCGAGTTCGGCTACGACCAGGCCATGCTGATGTTCCAGCCCGTCGGCGGGATGGACGCGATACCCAGGGCCTTCGCACGGGCCGTCGGGCACGAACGGATCCGCACCGGCGCCGTCGTGACCGGCGTCCACAACACCTCCGAGGGGGTGGAGGTCACCTACACCCGCGCCGGCCGCGCCGAGGTGGTCAAGGCGGACTACTGCATCGCCACCCTCGCCCCCTGGATCCTCGCGCGGACCCCGCACAACCTCGGCACCCCCGTGCAGAGCGCCCTGCAGGCGGTGAAGGCGTCCTCGGCGGCGAAGATCGGACTGGAGTACCGCAGCCGCTGGTGGGAGAAGGACTTCAAGATCTTCGGCGGCATCACCGAGACGGACCTCGACCTCAGCCACATCTGGTACCCGTCCTACGGACACCTGGGCGAGCGGGGCCTGGTCATCGGTTACTACAACACCGGCGCCAACGCGGACGCCTACTCGGCCCTCACCCCCGCCCGGCGTCTGGAGCGGGCGCTCGCCCAGGGGGTGAAGATCCACGGGGAGAAGTACCGCACCGAGCTGGCCTCGTCCTTCTCCCACCAGTGGAAGCTGATCCCGCACATCGAGGGCGCCTGGCACTCGATGCCGGGCGGCCCGGACGCGCCGGCGTTCGCCCCGCTCAACCAGGCGCAGGGCAACGTCTACTTCGCCGGCGACCACCTCAGCCACCTCGACGCCTGGCAGCACGGAGCCATCTCGTCGGCCCGCAAGGTCGTCACCGCACTCCACCGGCGCGTGCTGGCTTCGTGACGAGTTCGCCCGTTCGGCGGGTCCTCGCTCCGGGGGTGCGGGAATGTCCGCGCCTCCGGGCACGTTCTGTGATCAAGGAACGACGGGAGGACCCACAGTGCTTGATCCGCAGGGTTTGTACGCATGGGAGCCGAGTGGTCTGGCCGTGGCCGAGATGGCGCTCGCGCAGGAGTCGGCCGGGCTGGTCATGCTCTACCACTTCGACGGATACATCGACGCGGGTGACGCCGGCGACCTGATCGTCGACCGCCTGCTCGACTCGCTGCCCCACCAGCTCGTCGCCAAGTTCGACCACGACCGGCTCGTGGACTACCGCGCCCGCCGCCCGCTGCTGACCTTCGACCGGGACCACTGGTCCGGCTTCGAGGAGCCGAAGCTGGAGCTGCGGATCCTCCAGGACGCCACCGGGGCGCCCTTCCTGCTGCTGTCCGGCCCGGAGCCGGACGTCGAGTGGGAGCGGTTCGCCGCGGCCGTCCGTGACATCGTCGAGCGTCTCCAGGTGCGGCTCAGCGTCAACTTCCACGGCATTCCCATGGGCGTCCCGCACACCCGCCCGGTCGGCCTCACGCCGCACGGCAACCGCTCCGACCTGGTGCCCGGGCAGCGGAGCCCGTTCGAGGAGGCCCAGGTGCCGGGCAGCGCCGAGGCGCTGGTCGAGTACCGGCTGACCCAGGCCGGGCACGACACGCTGGGCGTCGCCGCCCACGTCCCGCACTACATCGCCCGCTCCCGTTACCCGGACGCCGCCCTCACCGCGCTGGAGGCGATCACCTCCGCCACCGGCCTGGTCCTGCCCGCCGTCGCGCACTCGCTGCGCAGCGACGCGCAGCGCACCCAGACCGAGATCGAGCGGCAGATCCGCGAGGGCGACGAGGAACTGGTCGCCCTGGTCCAGGGGCTCGAGCACCAGTACGACGCGGCGGCGGGCGCGGAGACCCGCGGCAACCTGCTCGCCGACCCGGCCGACCTGCCGTCCGCGGAGGAGCTCGGGCGGGAGTTCGAGCGGTTCCTGGCCGAGCGCGAGGGCGGCGAGGGCTGACCCGCGCCGCCCGGCCGGGCCCCTGTTCGCCCGACCGGCGCCGCGCACTAGGCTGCCGCCCATGCTGAATGTGGGGCTGACCGGCGGAATCGGCGCCGGCAAGAGCGAGGTGTCCCGGCTGCTCGTGGCGCACGGGGCGGTGCTGATCGACGCGGACCGCATCGCCCGGGAGGTCGTCGAGCCGGGCACGCCGGGGCTGGCCGCCGTGGTGGAGGCCTTCGGCCCCGAGGTGCTGGCCGCCGACGGGAGTCTGGACCGTCCTCGGCTCGGCGCGATCGTCTTCGCCGACCCGGAGAAGCGGGGCGTCCTCAACTCGATCGTCCACCCGCTGGTGGGCGAGCGGAGCCGCGAACTGGAGGCGGCGGCCCCGGCCGACGCCGTCGTGGTGCACGACGTGCCGCTGCTGACCGAGAACGGGCTGGCGCCGCTGTACGACCTGGTCGTGGTGGTGGACGCCGCCCCCGCGACCCAGCTGGAGCGGCTGACCGGGCTGCGCGGTATGAGCGAGGAGGACGCCCGCGCCCGGATGGCCGCGCAGGCGACCCGCGAGCAGCGGCTGGAGATCGCGGACATCGTGATCGACAACGACGTCCCCCTGCCGGAGCTGGAGCGCCGGGTCGCCGAGGTCTGGCAGGAACTGCGACGCCGCGCCCGCCCGGCGTGACGGTCACGGCGCGGGGCCGGGGTCGGAGGGAACAGCCGAGGTCCTCCGGGCGTTGAAGGCGTTCACCGAGGGAAGGCTGCTCACCGAGAGAAGGAGGGCAGACGTGCCCGACACCAGAGGCGCGTCCGGGAACACCCCGGAGACGCATGTCATCGACTTCCGGGCCGCCGAGCAACTGCTGGCCGCCCGCGATCCGCGCGGCGCGGTGAAGCTGCTCGACGCGGTGATCGCCGCGCACCCGGAGAACACCGCGGCCCGGTTGCTGCGGGCCCGGGCGTTCTTCGCCGCCGCGCAGCTGCGACCGGCCGAGCTGGAGTTCACCGTCGTGCTGGAGCGGGAGCCGGACAACGCCTACGCGCACTTCGCGCTGGCGCGGACCTACGAGCGGCAGGGCCGGGACGACCAGGCCCGGCGGCACTTCCGGCTGGCCGCGGCCCTGGACCCGCGGCCCGACTTCGTGCGCGCGGCCCGCTTCGACCCGCCCGCCGGCCCCGAAAGCTGACCGGCCGCGCGGCGTCACTCAGCGCGGCGTCCCCGCGGACGCGTCACTGCGCGCGGCGTCCCCCGCGGACGCGTCACTCCGGGTGGTGGTACGGCGGGATGTCCGGCCCCGGCTGGTAGTGCGGGCCCTGACGGATGTGGCGGACCACGACCGCCAGGTCGAACAGGACCACCAGCAGGGCCGCCCCGCACACCAGCGCCCAGCGGGGGTGACCGGTGAGGGCGAACACCGTGATGCCGAACACCGAGGCGGCCACGCCCCACAGGCTCAGCCACAGACGCAGTCGCAGGGCGCTGCGGGCGTGCCTCGGTTCGTCTCCCGAACGGCGCATGCTGCATCACTCTCCCTGACGGACGACCCGGCGGTCCCCGGGACGACGGACGACCCCGCCGACGGACCGGTCCCGACCCGCCCCGTCAGCCGCGTGGTTCGGCGGCGGCCGCCGCCCGGCGGGAGGCCTCGAGCCCGCGCAGCCGGTCCATCTCGCGGCGGTCCCGCTTGGTGGGCCGGCCCGCGCCGCGGTCACGGATCCCGGCCGGGGCCACCGCCTCACGCGGCGGGGGCGGCGGGCTGTTGTCCACGTAGCAGTCGGCGGCGACGGGCGCGCCGACCCGCTTGCGGATCAGCTCCTTGACCACGGCGACCCGCTCCCGGCCCTCCTGCCGGATCCGGACCTCGTCGCCGGTCTTCAGCGCATGGGCGGGCTTGACCCGCTCGCCGTTCACCCGGACGTGCCCGCCCCGGCAGGCCGCGGCCGCCAGGGAGCGGGTCTTGACCAGCCGCACGGACCAGATCCAGACGTCCACCCGCACGCTCTCACTCATGCCGTCGACTCTACTGCGCGCGGCCCGCCCGGCGGGGTGGTCCGGCGCCGCCCGCTGATCGGCCCACCCGGCGTGCGACGCGAGGGCGGCCGTCCCACGCTGGGTGGACGCGGGCGACGCCAGAGGGGAGCAGCCGGGCCATGAGCAGTGCCGAACCGCCGGACGCGGCCGCCGGCCGACGGCCCGGGCGCCGGGGCTTCGTCTTCCCGAGCGCGCTGACCGTGCTCGTGCTGGTCACCCTGGCGGTCTGGCTGCTGGCTTTCCTGATCCCCTCCGGCGCCTACGACCGCGACCGCGACGGCGCGCCGGTGCAGGGCACCTACCACCGCGTCGACGCGGAGCTCAGCTTCCTCGACCGGCTGAACGACCTGTTCCTCGCGCCGGTCAACGGCCTGTACGGCATCCGCGGCGAGGACGGCACGGTCGCCCCGGACCTGACGGGCGAGCTGTACGGCGCGGCCGGCGTGTTCCTCTACGTCCTGGCGATCGGCGCGTTCATCACCATGGTGTTCGCGACCGGGGCCCTCAACCACGGCATCGAGCGGCTGGCCCACCGGCTGCGGGACCGCAGTGCGCTGCTGATCGTGGCGATCATGCTGGTCTTCGCAGTGCTGGGCACGGTGTCCGGGTTCGCGGAGGAGACGCTCGGCTTCTACGGCCTGGTCGTGCCGCTGATGCTGGCGCTGGGCTACGACCGGATGACCGCGCTCGGGGTGACCGTCCTCGGCGCGGGCGTCGGCGTGCTGACGTCGACGGTGAACCCGTTCGCGACCGGGGTGGCGTCCTCGGCGGCGGACATCTCGCTGGGCGACGGGATCGTGCTGCGGTTCGTGATGTGGCTGACGCTCACCGCGGTGACCGTCACCCACGTGCTGCTCTACGCTCGCCGGGTGCGGCGCGACCCGGCGCGCTCGCTGTCCGGGTTCCGCTCCGGTGACCGGGAGCCGGCCGCCGAGTCGCGGCGCGAGGTGCCGCCGCTGACCGGTGTGGAGCGGGCCGTGCTGACCACCATGGTGCTGGTCTTCGCCTTCATGATCTTCGCGGTGGTGCCGTGGTCCGCGGCGCTGACCGGCGACGCCGACGCCGAACCCTACGGCTTCGAACTCGGCTGGTACTTCCCGCAGCTGGCCGCGATGTTCCTGGTGGCCGCGGTGCTGGTGGGCGTGATCGCCAGGATGGGGGAGCAGCGGGTCAGCGAGACGGTGGTGCGGGGCGCGGCGGACTTCATCGCGCCCGCCCTCGTGGTGGTGCTGGCCCGCGGGGTCACCGTGATCATGAACAACTCGATGATCACCGACACCGTGCTGCACGGGGTGGAAGGGGTGGTGAAGGGGACCTCGTCGGGGATCTTCGCGATCCTGGTGTTCGTGGTGAACCTGCCGCTGGCGTTCCTGATCCCCTCCACATCAGGGCACGCCACGCTGGCCATGCCGATCATCGCGCCGCTGGCCGACTTCGCCGGTGTCCCGCGGGCGGTGGCCGTCACCGCGTGGCAGGCGTCCAGCGGGATCATGAACCTGTGGGTGCCGACGAGTGCGGTGATCATGGGCGGCTGCGCCCTGGCGAAGGTCGGCTACAACCGCTACATCCGGTTCGTGCTGCCGTTGCTGGGACTGCTGTTCGTGCTGATCTGCCTGTTCCTGGCGGTGGGCGCGACGATCGCCTGACCGCCCGCTCGCCTACGCTGGGACGACATGGACGACGACCTCGCCGCGCTGGACCGGCGGATCAGCGCGTGCCGGGCCTGCCCGCGGCTGGTCGCCTGGCGGGAGGAGGTCGCCCGGGTCAAGCGGGCGGCGTTCGCGGACCAGGACTACTGGGGGCGTCCGGTGCCGGGCTTCGGACCCCCGGACGCCCGGCTCGCCGTGATCGGGCTGGCCCCCGCCGCGCACGGCGGCAACCGCACCGGCCGGATGTTCACGGGGGACCGCTCCGGTGACGTGCTGTACGCCGCGCTGCACGAGGTGGGGCTGGCCTCGCAGCCGGTCTCCACCCACCAGGGCGACGGGCTGGAGCTGTACGGGGTGCGGGTGACCGCGCCGGTGCACTGCGCCCCGCCGGAGAACAAACCGACCCGGCTGGAGCGGGACACCTGCCGCACCTGGCTGGTCCAGGAGCTCACCCTGCTGCGGCCGACCGTGCGCGCGGTGGTGGTGCTCGGCGCGTTCGGCTGGCAGGCGGCGCTGCCCGCCTTGGCGGCGGCCGGCTGGACGGTGCCGCGGCCGCGCCCGGTGTTCTCGCACGGGCAGCGGGTGCGGCTGGAGCCGACGGTGCCCGGGGCCGCCCCGCTCCAGGTGTTCGGCTGTTTCCACGTCAGCCAGCGCAACGTGTTCACCGGGAAGCTCACCCCGGCGATGCTCCGCGAGGTTCTGACCGCCGCGGCAGGCGAGGCGGGGCTCCGCCCCGGGACGGAGGGCGAAGCCCGGGACGCTCAGGGGCGCCAGGCGTAGCGGACGTCCGGTTCGCGCTCCTCGTTCGCCGCGCCGTCCGTCCGCTCGACGGCGACGAAGCCGTGCCGCTCGTAGAACCGGGCGGCCCGCTCGTTCACCTGGAACGTCCACAGCCGCAGGCCCTCGGGCCGCAGTTCCTTGGCGAGCGCCACGAAGCGGTCGCCGAGCCCCCTGCCCCGCCACTCGGGAGCCAGGTACAGCTGGGCCAGTTCGGCGTCCGCGCCGGCGCCCTCCAGGACCATCACCCCGGCGGTCTCCCCGTCGACGACCGCCACGTACGTCTCCAGCGACGGCACCACCACGTGCGCGAACCACCCACGCACCTCGTCGTCGGTGTGCGCCCGCCGCACCGTCGGCAGCGCGGCGTCGTAGGACCGCAGGTACACCTCGGCCGCCGGACCCGCGTCGGCCTCCTCGGCCCGCCGGAGCACCACCTCGGGCGCCACGGCGGTCGCGGTGATCTCCACCAGCTGCCCGGGGTAGCCCAGGCAGGCCACGCCGATCAGGGTGGAGGAGTGCGGGCCGGCGGCCAGCCCCGAGGCGGTGACCACCTCCCAGACCCGGGCGAGGACGGACGGCTCGTCGCTCACCACGTGGACCTCGGTCCGCACCACGTCCGCCAGGGTGCTGCCCACCGCCGCCAACTGCCGCCGCAGGTTGGCGATCACCTGCCGGGCCTGGGCCGGCGGGTCGCCCTCCCCGACGAGCTCGCCGTCCGCGTCCAGCGGCACCGTCCCGGCGAGCAGGGCGAGCCGGGCGCCGGCCTCCACGACCGAGACGTGCGAGTAGGCGGGAGGGGCGAACAGGCCCCGGGCGGTCACGACGCGCTCGATCATGCGGTCTCCGGTGGTCTCGGTCGGGCGGACCCCGTCGCGGAGCCCGCCCGATCATGCGGGAAGCGGTGCCGCGCCCGCATCCGGGTTTCGGCCGCCTCCGGGTGCCGATCAAGGTGTCACGCGTCCGCAACACCGCTGTTCGCGCCTGTTCGCGGAGCCTCGGTACGGTGGACGGGTCCCGCTCGGCCGACGACGCCCGAAGACGCCCACCGCACCGACGGGAGTCTCCGTGACCGCTCGCACCCGCACCCCTCTGCCGCCGTGGCTGGCGCACGCGCTGAGCGCGCGGAGCGAACCGGTGCCGTGGGGCGCCGTGGTCCGGGGGGCCTGCGCGGCCGGCCCGCTGCTGGCGGCGGCGCTGCTCGCCGGGTGGCCGTCCGCGGGCGTGACGGCGGCGCTGGGCGCCATGTTCGCCGGCATCAACGACCGCCCCGGCGGCCGCCGCGCCGCGGTCCACCGGCTGGGCACGCCCGCGGTGTGCGGTGCGGCGGGGCTGGCGTTCGGCACGGTGGCGGGGGACTCCTTCGCCGCCCTCGCGCTCACCCTGGTCCTCGCGGCGGCCGCACTCGTGGCCGGGGCGGTCAGCGCGGTCGGGCCGGTGGCCTCCGCGGCCGGCACCCAGTTCCTCGTGATGTGCGCGGTCGGGGCGGGCGCGCCGCTGCCCGCCCCGGCCTGGCAGCGGGCCGTGTGCTTCCTGCTCGGCGCGCTCTGGCTGATCGCGCTCCGGCAGGCGGCGGCCCGCCCGGCCGGACTGCGCGCCGTCACCCGCGAGCGGCGGGCCGCCGCCGTCGAACGCGCCGCCGTCGCGCAGGCGTACCGGGCGGTGGCCGCGCTGCTGGAGGCCGCCGGGACCCCGCATGCCACCGCCCGGCGCGCCGCGCTGACGGCCGCCCTCGACCAGGCGCAGGACGCCCTCGCCGGCCCCTGGTGGCGCGGCCACGCGAGCACCGCCGCCGAGAGGCGGCTGCACGCCCGGTTCGCCGCCGTGCTGCCGCTCGCCGAGGCCGCCACCGCGCTCGCCTGGGCCGGTGAGACGGTGCCCCACCGCGCGGTGGAGTCGCTGCGCAGGCTGGCCGCCGCCGTCGGCGAGGCGGACCGCCCGGGCCCGCTGCCCGCGCCCGAACGCGCCAGCGCGGCGCTGCGCCGGCTCGACGAGGCGCTGCTGCAGGCCGCGCTCACCTTCGACCGGGGCGACGACACGGGCCGCCCGCACACCCTGCGGCGCGGTCCCGGCGCCGCCGTGCGCACCGCGCTGGGCCCGGGCGGCCGGGAGTACGGGCTGCGGGTCGCCCTCTGCTTCGGCGCGGGCGCCGCCGTCGCCCAGGCCCTGCACCACACCCACTGGTACTGGCTGCCCGCCACCGCCGTGTTCCTGGTCAAGCCCGACCTGGGGCCGCTGGTCTCCCGGGTGCTGTGCCGGGCGGCCGGCACCGTGCTGGGCGCCGCGCTGTTCGCCGGGGCGGTGGCACTGCTGCCCCGTCCCGCCGGAGAGGTGGCCCTGGTGGTGGCCGCCGGCTCCCTCATCCCCCTCGCCACCCGCCACTTCGCGGCGCAGACCGCGGTGGTGACCGTCCTGGTGCTCGCCCTGATGGTCGCCGGAGGGGAACCGCAGGCCGCGGCGGCGCGCATCGGGGAGACGCTGCTGGCCTGCGGCATCGTGCTGCTGGTGGGACACCTTCCGGTGCCCGGCCGGGCCGGCGGCCGGGTCGGCGCGCAGCTCGCGGACGCCGCGCGGGCGGCGGACGCCTACCTCGCCCACGTCCTCGGCGAGAGCGACGCGCCGCGCACCGGCGACCACCGGGCACAGGGCCGGACGCTGCGCCGGGAGGCCTACCGCACGCTGGCACGGGCCCGCGCCGCCGCGGCGCTGGCGGCCGCCGAACTCCCGCTGCCCGCCCACATCCGCGGCGCCGCCGGAGCCGGCCGCACCGCGGTGCTGCTGGAGGAACTGGTGGACACGGTCACCGCCTGTGCGGTCCAGCTCGACGACACCGGGCGCCTCACCGCACGCCACACCCGCCGGCTGGCCCAGCTGCTCGAGGAGCTCGCGGCAGCGCCCCGCCCCCGTCCCCGCACGGCCCTGCTCCGGGCACCCTGAGCGGGGCGCGGAAAAAACTCCGCACGGAGCGATGAGTTCTCCGGTGACGCCCGGTCAGCACTGCTGTCGACGCATCCACCGGCTCCGAGGAGGGGACGTGAGTCTTCCGCAGATCGTCACGCGGGAGGAGTGGCGTGCCGCGCGCGAGGCGCTGCGTGCCCAGGAGGAGGAACTGGACAGGGCCCGGCGCGCCCTGAACGCCCGGCGGCGGCAGCTGCCGATGGTGGAGGCCGGCGACGAGTACGTCTTCGGCGGCGGGGACGGCAGGGCCACCCTGCGCGACCTCTTCGAGGGCCGTCACCAGCTGATCGTGCACCACTTCGCGCTCCCGCCGGAGGGGGAGGACGACGGGGCCGACCGTCCCGGGAGCGCCGCCCTCCTCGACCAGATCGGGCCGCTGACCCACCTGTGGACGCGGCACACCACCTTCGCCGTGGTGTCGCGCGCGCCGTTCCGGCGGATCCTGCCGTTCAAGGCACGGATGGGCTGGGCGGTGCCCTGGTACTCCTCCGCGGGCAGCCCCTTCGACGCGGACTTCGACGCCACCGTGGTGCGCGCGGGACGACCGGTCGACCGGCCGGGGATCAGCTGCTTCCTGCGGGACCGGGACCGCGTCTTCCACACCTACTCGGCCTTCGAGGACGCCCTGGCAGGCGTCGGGTCGCTGACCGGCCTCCTCGACCTGACCGCCCTGGGGCGGCAGGAGGAGGGGGAGGAGACGCCGGGGCGCGCCCCGGCGGTCCCGGCCGTCGGCGCGGTCAGGCGGTGACCGGCGTCGACCAGGCCGGGGCCGCGCCCGTCACCTGGCACAGCGCCAGGTACAGCGGGATGGGCGGGGTGTACGGCACGGTCCCGTCGGGGGCGTGGAGCAGTTCGGGCAGGGTGCGGGGCACCTCCGGCAGCACCGCCCCGGGCACGTACCGGACCGGCTCCGGCCAGGTCATGGCGTAGTCGGAGTCGGCGGGCACGATCCACCACCACTGTGTGCCGTCGGCGAACACACAGCCCACCCGGGGCAGGTGGGGCAGGGCGCGGGCCGCCAGGTCCGCCGGGACCACGACGGCGTCGCAGCCCAGCGGCAGGCTCATGCGTTCCGGCACGGCCAGACGCCGGGCCGCCGCCGGACCGCCCGTTCGGCGAGTCATGCGTACCAGTGTGTCCATGGTCATGCTCCGGCCTCCGGCGAATCCCGCGCTCACACCCATTCGGCCCCCGTCCCCGTCCCGTCCGTCCCGGGCAGGACAGCGGCCCGGCTCTCGTTCTCGCACTCGCCGTCGGCGTCGTCCTCCGGTTCGGGCGGCGCGCCCCAGCCGAGGTCCAGGTGGGCCACCTCCGCCCACACCAGCATTCCCGCGTCGTGCCGCTGGGCGCCCCAGGCGCGGCACAGCGCGTCCACCAGCAGCAGGCCCCGCCCGTGTTCCCGCTCCGGGTCCGGGGGCCGCACCTGGATCTCCTCGGCGGCGCACCCCTGGTCGCGCACCGTGATCCGCAGCGCGCCGGGGACCGGCCGCACCTCGCAGACCACGCCCTGACCCCCGGTGTGCACCACCGCGTTGGTCACCAGCTCGGAGATCACCAGCAGCGCGGTGTCGTAGGCGTCCCCCGAGATCCGCCAGTCGGCCAGCCCGACGCGGGCCAGGCGGCGAGCCCGGGCCGGCGTGGAGGGATGCGCGGGGAGATGGAACCGGAACCTCCGCTCGGCGGTGGGTCCGGCCGCCGGAGACGGCTTCCCCTCGGCGGAGGCGGCACTTAAGGGCGCGGGCGGAATCACGCATGCCACTATCGCGGCGTCAAGAACACTTGGCAAGAGCCACTCTGAAAGTTGCAGAGTGCCTGGAGACTCTCTGAGTCGGCCATGGCACACTGCTCTCCGATGCCGCGGGCGAACCTCCCCACCGTCCCCAACAGCGGTTTCACCAGAACGTGTCGGACAGACGTGCGAGACAAACGGGGGTATCGCGTGGCAGCCGGTCCGGTGACCCCGCCGCCAGGAGGCCAGAAATGAGCGAGCCGAGATCCGCGCCCACCGTCGGGCAGGTGGTGCTCGGCCGTCGCCTGCTCGATCTGCGGGAGAGCGCCGGGATGAAGCGCGAGGAGGCGGCCCGCCTCCTGCACGTCGCCCCGGCGACGGTCCGGCGCATGGAGACCGCCGAGGTCGCGCTCAAGATCCCCTACGTCCACCTGCTGCTCAAGGCGTACGGGGTGGACGACGAGGAGGCGCAGGCCTTCGTCCGGCTCGCCGAGGACGCCAACAAGCCCGGCTGGTGGCAGCGTTACCACGACATCCTGCCGGGCTGGTTCTCCCTCTACGTCAGCCTCGAGGGCGCGGCCTCGCTGATACGCGGCTACGAACCGCACTTCGTGCCGGGCCTGCTGCAGACCGAGGACTACGCGCGGGGCGTGATCCGGGCCGGGGCCACCGGCCGGGAGGACCCGGAGCAGACCGAGCGGCTGGTGGCGCTGCGGATGCGCCGCCAGCGGCTGCTCACCCGCCCCGACGCCCCCCGGTTCTGGGTGGTGATGGACGAGACGGCGCTGCGCCGCCCGGTCGGCGGGCCCGAGGTGATGCGCGCCCAGATCGGCGCGCTGCTGGAGGCCGCCGATCTCCCCCATGTGACGTTGCAGGTCGCCGAGTTCTCGGCCGGCCCGCACGCCGGGACGTACGGCCCGTTCGTGCTGTTCCGGTTCGCCGTGCCGGAGCTCCCGGACATGGTCTACAGCGAGTACCTGACCGGGGCCGTCTACCTGGACGCACGTGCCGAGGTGTCGGCCCATCTGCAGGTCATGGACCGCATGGCGGCGGCAGCCGCCACCGCACAACGCACCAAGGAGATCCTCCGCGATCTCCGCGAGGAGTTTGAATGACACCCATCTACAACGGGATGCCGGCCGGCCTGCTGGGGAGCGAGGGCTGGCGCAAGCCCTGGAGCGGCCCCAACGGCGGCAACTGTCTGGAGGCGATGAAGCTCGCCGACGGCCGGGTCGCGCTGCGGCAGTCGACCGACCCGGAGGGCCCCGCGCTGATATACACCAGCGCCGAGATGACCGCCTTCATCGAGGGCGCCAAGGCGGGTGAGGCCGACTTCCTCCTCTCCTGACGACCGGCGCGCCGTCAAGACGCCGCTGCCGGGCGGCGATCGACGAGCCGGTGTAGGTGCCTGCGCTCAACTTGCTTATATTTGCGTTTACTTGCTTCTGCTGTTGCTCAACATTGCAGTACCGAACAGGAGTCGACGATGTCCGGACAGGGGACCGGCGGCGACGCCGCGGGGATCGACACCACCCGGCCGCATCCCGCGCGGATGTACGACTGGTTCCTCGGAGGCAAGGACAACTACCCCGTGGACGAGGCCATGGGCCGTCGGCTGCTGGCCGTCGAGCCCAACGTCCCGGTGATGGCCAAGGTCAACCGGGCCTTCATGCAGCGCTCCGCCCGCTGGCTGGCGCAGCAGGGCGTCCGCCAGTTCCTCGACGTCGGCACCGGCATCCCCACCGAGCCCAACCTGCACCAGATCGTGCAGGGCGTCGCCCCCGAGTGCCGGGTCGTCTACTGCGACAACGACCCGATCGTGCTCGCCCACGCCGAGGCCCTGCTGCGCGGCACCCCCGAGGGCGCCATCGACTACGTGCAGGCCGACGCCCTGCGGACCGACCTCATCCTGGAGCGGGCCGGCAAGGTCCTGGACCTCGGTCGGCCGGTCGCCGTCTCGCTGATCGCCCTCCTGCACTTCGTCAAGGACGAGGACGGCGCCTACGAACTGGTCGAGAGGCTGGTCGCGGCCCTCGCTCCGGGCAGCTACCTGGTGATCTCGCACGCCACCGCCGACGCCGACCCGGAGGCGGCCGCCCAGGCGGACGAGATGTACCGCAGCAGCGCCATGAAGCTGGCGCTGCGCAGCCGCGAGGAGTTCACCCGCTTCTTCGACGGCCTGGAACTCGTCGAGCCGGGCGTGGTGACCCCCGAGGTCTGGCACCCCGAGCTCGGCGAGCCGGTCCCCGGGCAGGAGGACATCGTCGTCCCCGGCTACGCGGCCGTCGCCCGCGTGGCCTGACCGCACCGGGCACGGGGGGCGTCCGCCCGCCCCGTTACGGTGGGGGAGTGCGACTCGAAGCGATCACCTGGGAACGCCTCGCCGACCGCCTCGCGGACCGCCTCCTCGACCTGCGGCCCGCCGACGGCTCGCCCTGGCCCCGGGTGGCGTTCGACGGGGCGCCGGCCGCCCGCCCCGGCCAACTCGCCGCCCGCGTCGCCCAGGCGCTGCGCCCCCGCGGCCGCGCCGCCGTGGTGGTCGGCGCCGAAGGGTTCCTGCGGCCCGCCTCGCTGCGCTACGAGTACGGCCACCGGGACGTGGACTCCTACTACGACGGCTGGTTCGACACCGGCGCCCTCTGGCGCGAGGTCCTCGGGCCCCTGTACCCCGGCGGCGAGGGGCGCGTGCTGCCCGACCTGTGGGACCCCGTCACCGACCGGGCCACCCGCAGCCCCGCCGTCGCCCTGCCGCCCGGCTCGCCGCTCCTGCTGCACGGCCCCTTCCTGCTCAAGGAGGGGTTCCCCTTCGACCTCACCGTCCACCTGGCGCTCTCCGCCGGCGCGCTGCGCCGCCGGACCGGCGAGGAGGAGCTCTGGACCCTCCCGGCGTACGAGCGCTACGACCGCGAGACGGGGCCCGCGCAGGCGGCCGACGTCCTGGTACGGGCCGACGACCCGCGCCACCCGGCGTGGAACGGCTGACCGAACCGGGCGAACTGGGATGATTCCGGCATGACGACACTCGACGGTTTCCAGACCGACGACCGGACGGACCGGACCCCCGAACCGCACGACAGCCGCCTGCGGGAGGTGACCGCCGCCCGCCAGGAGGCGGTCGCCGCCCTCTTCGACCCCGTGACCTGCCGCCACCTGGAGGAGCTGGGCGTGGGTCCCGGCTGGCGCTGCTGGGAGGTCGGCGCCGGCGGGGCGACCGTGGCGGCCTGGCTGGCCAAGAGGGCCGGTCCGACCGGAAAGGTCGTCCTCACCGACACCGACGCCTCCCGGGCCGAGGCCGCCGCCCGGCCGGTGGAGAGCCGCGTGCACCGCCTGGGCCGTGACGAGCCGCCCGGCGAGGGCTTCGACCTGGTGCACGCGCGGCTGACGCTGGCCGGGACGCCGGACCCGGACCGCGCGCTGCGGACGATGATCCGGGCCCTGCGGCCGGGCGGACGGCTGTTGGTGGAGGAGGCCGACCTGGAGTTGCAGCCGCTGCTGTGCCCCGAGGAGTCCGGCGCCGAGCAGCAGCTGGGCAACCGGCTGCGCCTCGGGCTGCGGCACCTGCTCGCCCGGCAGGGGGTGGACCTCGCGCACGGCCGCCGCCTGCCGCGACTGCTGCGCGAGGCGGGGCTGCGGCGGGTGGAGGCCGACGTGTACGTCCCGCTCGCCTCCGAGGCGTGCGGACGGCTGGAGACGGCCACCGTCGCGCAGCACCGGGCGACGCTCACCGCGGCGGGCGTCACCACGGACGAGGAGATCGACCGTCACCTCGCGAACGTCGCCGCCGGCGGCATGGACCTCGCCGCCACCCCCCTCGTCTCCGTCCGGGGCCGCCGTCCCTGACGCCGGCCGCGCGGACCGGTGGGTCGGGCGGCCCGGCCGGTCGCGGGCGGCGGGCCCGGCGGGCGGTGTGCGGCAGGCGGGTCCGGCGGTGTGCGGGCGGGTCAGAAGAGCGGTTCGGGGAGCACGCCCTCCAGGGCGAGGAGGCGGCGCTTGGTCTCCAGGCCGCCGGAGAACCCGCCGACCCCGCCGTCGCTCTCCACGACCCGGTGGCACGGCACCACGACCGGCAGCGGGTTGGAACCCATCGCCGCCCCCACCGCCTGCGCCCCGCCGGGCCGCCCGACCCGGCGGGCCAGCTCCCCGTACCCGACCACCGACCCGAACGGCACCGACGCCGCCAGCTCCCGCAGCACCCGGCCGTTGAACCCCGCCTCGCCGGGCAGCAGCGACCAGTCCAGCGGGAGGGAGAACTCCCGCCGGGCGCCGGACAGGTACTCCTCGAGCTGGCGTATCGCCTCCGCGAGCAACGGCGCACCGGGATCCCGCGCGGGCCGCACGCCCAGCAGGGCGGCGGCCCTGGCGAGGAACCGCTCGCACACCTCGGGCCGGGCGTGGAACACCACGCCGGCCAGCCCCCGCGGCGTGACGAGGAGGAGCACCGGCCCCAGCGGCCCCTCCACGACCTCGTGGGCGGCCCACCGGCCGTCGCCGGCCCCGCCCTGCTCCGAGCTGTTCATGCGCCCACCGTACGACCCGCCACCGACAACGGGGCGCCGCCCGCCGAACCCGTCAGAACACCGACAGCGCCCGCCGCACCACGTCGGGCCGGTTGGTGATCAGGCAGTCGACCCCGTAGGTCGCCGCGATCAGCGTGTCCACCGGCCGGTCCACGGTCCACGCGCAGACCTCCACCGGCCGTCCGTGCGGCCCGCGCAGCCGCTGCACCGCGGCCACGTAGCCCACCGTGAGCTTCAGGTGCTGCGGGTTGATCTGGTCCGCGAACCGCGCGTACTCCCGCAGCCGGTCCACCGACGGCGCGCCCAGCACGGCCGTGCGCACGGCCGGACGCAGCCGGTGCACCGTGCGGATGGCCGGCGCGTCGAAGCTCTGGACCACCAGCCGCTTCAGGTGGGCGCGGTCCAGCCACCCGGAGCGGCGCAGCTCGGCCAGCACCTGCCGGGCGATGCCCGGGTAGAGCGTCGGGTTCTTGAGCTCCAGCAGCAGGCTCTGCCGGTTGCGGTCCACGCGGGCCAGGTACTGCCGCAGCGTCGGCACGCGCGCTCCCTTGAACCGGCGCCCGAACCAGCTGCCCGCGTCCAGCCGGGCGATCTCCGCCGACGTGAAGTCGCGCACCCGCCACGGGGCGCGGCCGGGGAAGACCCGCTCCACGTCGGTCGTGCGGGCCAGCCCCACGTCGTGGAGCACCACCAGAACGCCGTCCTTGGTGCGCTGGACGTCGTTCTCCACCCAGGTGAAACCCAGCCGGCGCGCCCGGTCCACGGCGAGCAGCGTATTCTCGGGCGCCATGGCGGACGCGCCCCGATGGGCGATGACCGCGGGGTGTCCGCTCTCGTGGTCGGCGCGGGCGCCGGAGATAGGGAGCAGAAGGGCGACCAGGCCCAGAAGCGCCGAGGCGGTCGCGGCGACTGCGCGCGCGTGCATGCGTTCTCCTCGCGTCGACTGTCACGGACGGTTCCAGAGTGACAGCAGACAGTGCGCGAGGCCGGGATGCCGGATCGGGCGTGGAGCGGCCCCTGATGCCCAATTCGGCCCGTGGGCACCCTCACAAGTGGGTCGACGATGTGATTCTTTGACGCAGAATCGTTGGTCCCATCAGGTGAGAGTCATACTCTCCCCACCGGTACCCGGCCGCTTGGGCGGGTACCGGACAGGACGGACGCGAAGCATCCACACGGACGACACGGGGCGGAAGGGAAACCGCGCATGCACGGCACGGTCGACGGTTTCAGTCACGGGCTCATCACGCCGGTGGCGGCCTTCGTGATGGCCTGCCTCGGTGGCGCCCTCGGATTGCGCTGCACCACCCGGGCGCTGCTGGTCGGCCGCCGCAGGACGGCCTGGCTGGCCCTCGGGTCCGCCGCCATAGGCTCGGGCATCTGGACGATGCACTTCATCGCGATGACCGGGTTCGCGATCGACGGGACGGTGGTCAACTACGACCTGCCGACCACCTTCGCCAGCCTCGCGGTGGCCATCGTCATGGTCGGCATCGGCACCTTCCTGGTGGGCTACTGGAACGCCACCGGAACGGCTCTGTTCACCGGCGGCACCCTCACCGGCCTGGGCATCGCCTCCATGCACTACCTCGGCATGGCCGGAATGCGCTTCGGCGGCGAACTGCGCTACGACACCGCCACCGTCGCCCTCTCCGCCCTCATCGGGGTGGTCGCCGCCACCACCGCCCTGTGGGCGGCGAGCCAGGTGCGCGGCCTGCTGTGGAGCGTGGGAGCCAGCCTGGTCATGGGGCTCGCGGTCACCGGCATGCACTACACCGGGATGGCCGCCGCCAGCGTCCACCTGCACGACGGCCCCACGGGCGCGGTCGCCGGCACCTCGGCCGAGGTGCTGCTCGGCCCCGTGCTGGCGGGCCCGCTGGCCTTCCTGCTGCTGGCCGGGATCGTGGTGATGTTCGACCCGCAGATGGTGATGAGCCGCCCCGCCCCGCAGCGCGCCGACGGGGACCTGTACGGCCCCGTCCCCGGCTCGGTGCCCGCCTCCCGCCCGTCCGGCCAGGCCTCCCGTCCCGGCCTCCGGCCGGAGCCGCGCGGCGACCGCCGCGGGTCCCTGGCGGGCAGCCGCGAGGAGGACCGCAGCGCCGCCTGGTACGGCTGACGCGAGCCGTCCGGCACGGGCCCCCGCACGAGCCGTCCGAGGGTGCCGCACGGCCCCGCGCGACCGCGGCCCGGGGACGTTGTCGGCGCCGGGTCGTAACGTGGAGGCATGCGGCCCGTTTCCCACATCGAACGCACGGTGGCGCCTTTCGAGGTCGTCAGCCCCTACCAGCCGAGCGGTGACCAGCCCACCGCGATCGCCGACCTGTCCCGGCGCATCAAGGGCGGCGAGAAGGACGTCGTCCTGCTCGGCGCGACCGGCACCGGCAAGTCCGCCACCACCGCCTGGATGATCGAGCAGCTCCAGCGGCCGACGCTGGTGATGGCGCCCAACAAGACCCTCGCCGCCCAGCTGGCGAACGAGTTCCGCGAACTGCTGCCGAACAACGCCGTCGAGTACTTCGTGTCGTACTACGACTACTACCAGCCCGAGGCGTACGTCCCGCAGTCGGACACCTACATCGAAAAGGACTCCTCGATCAACGAGGAGGTCGAGCGGCTGCGCCACTCCGCGACCAACTCCCTGCTCACCCGCCGGGACGTCGTCGTGGTCGCCTCCGTCTCCTGCATCTACGGCCTGGGCACGCCCCAGGAGTACGTGGACCGGATGGTGTCCCTCAAGGTCGGCGAGGAGATCGACCGGGACGACCTGCTGCGCCGGTTCGTGGACATCCAGTACACCCGCAACGACGTGGCGTTCACCCGCGGCACCTTCCGGGTGCGCGGCGACACCATCGAGATCTTCCCGGTGTACGAGGAGCTCGCCGTCCGCATCGAGATGTTCGGCGACGAGATCGAGTCGCTGACCACCCTCCACCCGCTCACCGGCGAGATCATCAGCGACGAGCGCCAGCTCTACGTCTTCCCCGCCTCGCACTACGTGGCCGGCCCCGAGCGGCTGGAGCGTTCGGTGCGCGACATCGAGGCGGAGCTGGAGCAGCGCCTCGCCGAGCTGGAGAAGCAGGGCAAGCTGCTGGAGGCCCAGCGGCTGCGCATGCGCACCACCTACGACCTCGAGATGCTCCGCCAGATCGGCACCTGCTCCGGCGTGGAGAACTACTCGATGCACTTCGACGGCCGCAGCCCCGGCACGCCGCCGAACACCCTGCTGGACTACTTCCCGGAGGACTTCCTCCTGGTCATCGACGAGTCCCACGTGACGGTCCCGCAGATCGGCGCCATGTTCGAGGGTGACGCCTCCCGTAAGCGGACCCTGGTCGACCACGGCTTCCGGCTGCCGTCCGCGATGGACAACCGGCCGCTGAAGTGGGAGGAGTTCCAGGAGCGCGTCGGGCAGGCGGTCTACCTGTCGGCGACCCCCGGCGCCTACGAGCTCTCCCGCTCGGACGGCCAGGTCGAGCAGATCATCCGCCCGACCGGCCTGGTCGACCCGGAGGTCGTGGTCAAGCCCACCGAGGGCCAGATCGACGACCTGGTGCACGAGATCCGCGAGCGCGTCGAGCGCGACGAACGGGTCCTGGTCACCACCCTCACCAAGAAGATGGCCGAGGACCTCACCGACTACTTCCTGGAGCTGGGCATCCAGGTCCGCTACCTGCACAGCGACGTGGACACCCTGCGCCGCATCGAGCTGCTGCGCGAGCTGCGCGCCGGCGAGTACGACGTCCTCGTCGGCATCAACCTGCTCCGTGAGGGCCTCGACCTGCCCGAGGTGTCCCTGGTGGCCATCCTGGACGCCGACAAGGAGGGCTTCCTGCGCTCCGGCACCTCGCTGATCCAGACCATCGGCCGCGCGGCGCGCAACGTCTCCGGCCAGGTGCACATGTACGCCGACAGGATCACCCCGGCCATGGCCAAGGCGATCGACGAGACGAACCGGCGCCGGGAGAAGCAGGTCGCCTACAACAAGGCGAACGGCGTCGACCCGCAGCCGCTGCGCAAGAAGATCAACGACATCGTGTCGCAGATCGCCCGCGAGGAGGTCGACACCGAGCAGCTGCTCGGCTCCGGCTACCGGCAGGGCGGCGGCAAGGCCGCCGGCACGGCCCCCGTCCCCGCCGCCTCGTCCAAGGCGGCCCGCAAGGGCAAGGGCAAGGGGGCCAAGGCCGACGGCGCGGTGACGGACCGCCCGGCCGCCGAACTCGCCCAGCAGATCGAGGAGATGACCCAGCGGATGCGCGCCGCCGCCGCCGACCTCCAGTTCGAGGTCGCCGCCCGGCTGCGGGACGAGGTCTCCGAGATGAAGAGGGAGCTGCGGCAGATGAAGGAAGCGGGGGTGGCCTGAGCGCTCGGGCCCCAGCGGTTGGGCCCGAGCGGTCCGCCGTGGCGCCGGGGCCGGCCCCGCCCCCGGGGCAGGGCCGGCGCCGCTGCGCCGTCCCGCAGCACGGTGCCGCGGCGCTGTGTTGCAGGACCGACACAAATCCCGCAAGGGACGGGCGCTGTGGCGGCGCGCACCCATAGGGTCGAAGGGCTCGCGGGGGGCCGCGGGCGAGGGGATTCACGGGGACTTCATGTCCGAGAGGGGACCGCGCGTGACCGTC
Source organism: Streptomyces sp. NPDC056600 (assembly GCF_042792855.1). Lineage (NCBI taxonomy): Bacteria > Bacillati > Actinomycetota > Actinomycetes > Kitasatosporales > Streptomycetaceae > Streptomyces > Streptomyces sp. NPDC056600. Next base: position 31,979 of record NZ_JBHTVQ010000009.1, on the reverse strand, counting down.
AACATGACCAAGGGCCAGGCGATCAGTCTGCAGAAGGACGACGGCGGTAGTCTCACCGCGGTCCGCATGGGGCTGGGCTGGCAGTCCGCCCCGCGCCGCGGTCTGTTCGGCCGCCGCGTCCGGGAGATCGACCTGGACGCCTCCGCGCTGCTGTTCGCCGGAGGACAGCTGGTGGACGTGGTCTTCTTCCGTCACCTCGTCAGCGACGACGGCTCGGTGCGGCACACCGGCGACAACCTGGTCGGCGGCGCCGGCACCGGAGGGGACGACGAGGCGATCCTGGTCGACCTCCAGCGGGTGCCGGTGCACGTGGACAAGATCGTGTTCACGGTGAACTCCTTCACCGGGCAGACCTTCGAGGAGGTCGCCAACGCCTTCTGCCGCCTGGTCGACGAGACCAACGGCCGCGAGCTGGCCCGCTACACGCTGGCCGGCGGCGGGGCGTACACCGCGCAGATCATGGCGAAGGTCCACCGCAGCGGGCCGGGCTGGACGATGACGGCCATCGGCGCGCCGTCCAACGGCCGCACGTTCCAGGACCTGCTGCCGGACATCTCCCGGCAGCTCTGACGTAGGAGGCGGGCCCGCCGTACAACCGGCGGGCGCACGGAGGGGAAAGACGGCGATGACGGCCGAGCTGGTGCGGGGCCAGAACCATCCGCTCACCGAAGCCCGACCGGAGGTCCGGGTCTCGGCCGGCCGCCCGGTGACGGTCGGGGCGGTCCTCACGGACGAGCAGGGCCGCCTCGCGGGCGTCGAGGGCGTGCTCCTGCCGGGAGGGCCCGCCGGGCCGCCCGGCGTCGCGCTCCCCGAGCGGGCCGCCGGGGAGGAGCACCGGGTGACTCTCGAACCGGGCGCGCTGCCGGAGACCGTGCACCGGGTGGGGATCGTCCTGGCCCTGCCACCCGGGGAGCGCTTCGGGGGCGGGCCCGCGCCCTTCACCGCCGTCGTCGCGGGCGGCTCCTCGGGGCCGCCGCTGGTCGGCTACACCATCACCGGGCTTGACAGCGAGTGCGCGGTCGTCGCACTGGAGCTGTACCGCAGGCAGGGGGTGTGGAAGGTCCGCGCCGTCGGGCAGGGATACGCGGCCGGGCTCGCGGCCCTGCTCGCCGACCACGGCCTGCCCTCCGCCGAGGCCCAGCGGCTCGCCGCCGCCGTCACCCCCCTGGCGCAGGACGGCGGCCGGGTGCTGCCGTCGCCTTCCACCACGGGCACGGGTTCCTCCGCCACCGCGGGTTCCTCCGCCGCCGCGGGTCCGCCCACCGTGGGGACGCCCGCTTCCGGGGTGCCGTCCGCCGCCGGGACACCCGCCGCGGGCACACCCGCCTCCGCCGGCGCGACCGCACAGGGTCTTCCCGGCGGCACGGCCGCTCCGGGCACGCCCGCCGCCGAAGGTGTCCAGGCCGCGCCGGGCGGCGCGCACACCGCCGGGGGAGCCGTCTCGGCGGCCGCCTCCGGGGTCACGGGCCTGCCGTCCCTCGGCGATCCCGCCGAGACCTTCAGGACACCGCCCGCGGGCACGGGAACACCGCCCGCCGGCACGGCGTCCGCCCGCCCCGGCGACGCCGGAACCTCCGTTCCCGCCCCCGAGGGCGCGTCGCGGGTCGACTACCGCCACCCGCGACGAGGGCAGACCCCGTCCGCCCAGGGCCAGGCCGGGACCCACGGCCGCGCCGAACCCGGGGCCGAGCAGCACCCCGCCCCCGTGGCGGGGGACGCCGCCGGATGGTCGATGGAGGAGCGGCTCTACAACCAGGTCTGGGGCATGTTCGAGGACCTGGCCCGGGCCGTCGCCGCCTTCCGCAGCGCGGTCGAGTTCGCCGACAACCGGCGGGACCAGGAGATCGACGGCGTGCTGGGCGACTACCGCGCCCGCGCCGACGGGACGGTCGACCGCGCCCGCCGGGAGGCCAAGGCCCGCCGCGAGGACCTGGTGGGCCGGGCCCAGCAGGTCCTCGACCAGCAGCTCGCCCAGCTGAGGGCCGAGTCCGCGGTGGTCGAGCCCGCCCTGCCCCCGGCGTACGCCCGCTGGGAGAGCTCGGCGTGGCAGTCCTACCGGGCGCCGCAGGAGCAGCCGCTTGCCCTGCGCCTGGGCGACGTGAGCCTCCCGGAGAGCGGCGCCCTGCGCATCCCCCTGCTGCTCCGGCTGCCGCTGGAACGCGGCCTGTGGATCGACAGCGGCGCCGGCGGCGGGGCGAACGGTCTCCTGGTCACGCCCGAGGAGCTGCGCCGGCTCGCCCTCGACATGGCCGTCGCGCTCGCCACCCGGCTGCTGGCCGCCCACCCGCCCGGCGGGTTCACCGTCCACGTGATCGACGCCGCCGGGACGGGCGCCCGGGCGCTGACCCCGCTGGCGCGAGCCGGCGTGCTCGCCGAGCCCCCGTCCGCCGGCCCCGCCGCCGTCTCGGGCCTGCTCGCCCGTCTGGCCGGTCACGTCGACCTGGTGCAGATGGCCGTGCGGGCCGGCGCCGCCGAGTCGCTGCCGCCCGGCACCGACCTGTCCCAGCGGCTGCTGATCGTGCACGACTTCCCGCACGCCTTCGACGACCGGGCCGTCACCGGCCTGCGCTATCTGGCCGACGAGGGACCGCGGGCCGGGGTCCACCTGCTGATGGTGGCGGACCGCGAGGACGCCGCCGATTTCGGCGCCCTCCTCGACCCGCTGTGGCGGTCGCTCCTGCGCCTGACCCCGGTGCCCGAGGATCACCTGGCCGACCCCTGGGTCTGCCACGCCTGGACGTACGAGCCGTCGCTGCCTCCCCGGAACGGTGCCACCCTGGAAGGGGTGCTGGCCCGGGTCGCCGCCGCCCGCCGCGAGTGACTCTCCGTGGTCGACATCGCGCCAAGGAAAGGTAAAGGAGCTCTTTACCCTCCCTTGGTGATTGGTGTACCTTCGAACAGACGGAGGGGAGTACTCCCTGTCTGATGCGGCGTTCCCGTCAATACGGCCCGGGCCAGAAGCCCCGGGCCCGGGGCGTCGGCCCGCGGTCTTGACCGCGGGTGGAAGAGACCTCCGGTTTCTCTCTGTGACCGGAGGTATCGGTGGAAGTTTCCTTGACCCTGTGGGTCGCCACGGTGGCCGTCCTGGCCCTGCTGATCGGCGCCGACTTCTTCATCGGCCGCAAGCCGCACGACGTGTCGGTCAAGGAGGCCGGCATCTGGACGGCGGTATGGATCGGCCTCGCCTGTCTCTTCGGCCTCGGCCTGCTCGTCTTCGCCGGCGGCGCGCCCGCCGGAGAGTTCTTCGCGGGCTTCGTGACCGAGAAGTCGCTGAGCGTCGACAACCTGTTCGTGTTCGTCCTGATCATGGCGAAGTTCGCGGTGCCGTCGCACCTGCAGCAGCGGGTGCTGCTGATCGGCGTGCTGATCGCCCTGGTGCTGCGGGCCGTGTTCATCGCGGCGGGCGCGGCGATCATCGCCAGCTTCTCGTGGGTCTTCTACATCTTCGGCGCGTTCCTGATCTACACCGCCTGGAAGCTCATCCAGGAGGCCAGGTCCGGGAACAGCGAGGAGGAGTACGAGGAGAACCGCCTGCTCAAGGCGGCCGAGCGCCGCTTCGGCGTCGCCGACCGCTACCACGGCACCAAGCTGTGGATCCGGGAGAACGGCAAGCGCGTGATGACGCCGATGATGGTCGTCGTCCTCGCCATCGGCACCACCGACGTGCTGTTCGCCCTGGACTCCATCCCCGCGATCTTCGGCCTGACCCAGGACCCGTACATCGTCTTCACCGCCAACGCCTTCGCCCTGATGGGTCTGCGGCAGCTGTACTTCCTGATCGGCGGCCTGCTCGAGAAGCTGGTCCACCTGTCGTACGGCCTCTCCGTGATCCTCGGCTTCATCGGCGTGAAGCTGGTGCTGCACGCCCTGCACGAGTCCGGGGTGCACGTCCCCGAGATCTCCATCCCGGTCTCCCTGGGCGTCATCTGCACCGTCCTGGTGGTCACCACGATCACCAGCCTGATGGCCAACCGGAAGACCCGGGAGGCCGAGGCGAGGGCCAAGGCCGCGGAGAGCGACAGGACCGACGCCTGACCGGAGGCGCGACGACACGGCGGCGGAGCCCACGCGGGGCGCCCCCGGGGCTCCGCCGCCGTGCGACCGAAGTCATCGACTGAGAGGATCGGCGTATGAAGGCCCTGTCTGCCCGGAAGCGACCCCCCATGTCGCTCTGGGCGGTGGCGGCACCAGCTCTCGCAGTGGTCGTCCTGGCCTTCACCTGGGGCCGCAGCGTGCCACCAGGGGTGATCGTGCTGATGACGGCGGCCCTGGCCGCCGCCGTCCTCGCCGCGGTGCACCACGCCGAGGTGATCGCCCACCGGGTGGGCGAGCCGTTCGGCTCACTGATCCTCGCGGTGGCGGTCACCGTCATCGAGGTCGGGCTGATCGTCATGCTGATGGCGGGAGGGGGCGAGCAGAGCACCACCCTCGCCCGGGACACCGTCTTCGCCGCCGTGATGATCACCCTCAACGGCATCACCGGCCTCTGCCTGCTGGTCGCCTCGCTGAGACACCGCACCGCCATCTTCAACTCCGAGGGGACGGGCGCCGCCCTCGCCACCGTCGCCACGCTGGCCACGCTCAGCCTGGTGCTGCCCAACTTCACCGCGAGCGCTCCCGGCCCCGAGTTCAGCGGAGCCCAGCTGGTCTTCGCCGCGGTGGCGGCGCTCGTCCTCTACGGCCTGTACGTCGCCACCCAGACGCGCCGGCACCGGGACTACTTCCTGCCGGTCACCCGGGAGGGCGGTGTCATCTCCGAGGAGGACCACGCCCAGGTGCCGTCGAACCGCAGGGCGCTGGTCAGCCTCGCCCTGCTGCTCCTGGCCCTGGGCGGCGTGGTCGGCCTCGCCAAGGGCGTGTCGCCCGCCATCGAGAGCGGCATCGCGGCCGCCGGGATGCCGCACGCGGTCGTCGGTGTCGTCATCGCCCTGCTGGTGCTGCTGCCCGAGACGATCGCCGCGGTGCACGCCGCCCGCAAGGACCGCGTGCAGACCAGCCTCAACCTCGCCATCGGCTCCGCCATGGCCAGCATCGGCCTGACCATCCCGGCCGTCGCCGTCGCCTCGATCTGGCTGGACGGCCCGCTGCTGCTCGGGCTGGGCGCCACCCACATGGTGCTGCTCGTGCTGACCGTGGTGGTGGGCACCCTGACGATCGTCCCCGGACGGGCCACCCCGCTCCAGGCGGGCCTGCACCTGGCCATCCTCGCCGCCTACCTGGAACTGTCCGTCATCCCCTGAACCGGCCGTGATAGACCCTTCGGAGCCGACCGCACGAGTCACCGCACCGGAGGTTCTCCATGGCCCGCACCCTCGCCGACGCCCCGATCATGATCCTCAACGGGCCCAACCTGAACCTGCTCGGGCAGCGCCAGGTCGACATCTACGGCGCCGGCACCCTCGCCGACGTGGAGGCGATGTGCGCGAAGGCGGCGGCCGCCCACGGCGGGAGCGTCGACCTGCGGCAGTCCAACCACGAGGGCGAACTGATCGACTGGATCCACGAGGCCCGGCTCAGCCACTGCGGCATCGTGATCAACCCCGCCGCCTACTCGCACACCTCCGTCGCCCTGCTGGACGCGCTCAACACCTGCGACGGGCTTCCGGTGGTGGAGGTCCACATCTCCAACATCCACCGCCGTGAGGAGTTCCGGCACCACTCCTACGTCTCGCAGCGCGCGGACGGCGTGATCGCGGGCTGCGGGCTCCAGGGGTACGTGTTCGCCGTGGAACGGATCGCCGCGCTGGCCGGCGAGGGCCTCGCCGCCGCCTGACGCGTCACGCCCCCGCCGTCACCAGCCCCGGGCGCGCCACTCCTCCAGGTGCGGGCGCTCGGCGCCCAGGCTGGTGTCGTCGCCGTGGCCCGGGTAGACCCAGGTCTCGTCCGGCAGGACGTCGAACAGCTTGGTCGTCACGTCCCGGTAGAGGGCCGCGAAGGCCTCCGGGTCCTTGCGGGTGTTGCCCAGGCCGCCCGGGAAGAGGCAGTCGCCGGTGAAGACGTGCGGGTGCCCGTGCGGGTCGTCGTAGACCAGCGCGACGGAGCCCGGGGTGTGGCCGACCAGGTGGCGGGCGGTGAGCCGGACGTGACCGACGCTGATGTGGTCGCCGTCGTCGAGCAGGACGTCGGTGGGGACCGGGATGCCCTCGGCGTCCTCCCGCCCGGCGTAGGTGCGGGCGCCGGTGGCGGCCACCACCTCGGCGAGCGCCTGCCAGTGGTCGGGATGCCGGTGGGTGGTGACGACCGAGGTGATCGAGTCGTCGCCGATGCTGCCGAGCAGGGTGTGCGCGTCGTTCGCCGCGTCGACGAGCAGCTGCTCGTCAGTGGCGCGGCAGCGCAGCACATACGCGTTGTTGTCCATCGGGCCGACCGCGATCTTGGTGATCATCAGGTCCCGCAGCTCGTGCACATCGGCCGGGCCGCCGACCTTCACCGCTCCCGTGTACGTCATGCTTCGCAGCCTATAGCGGGACCGGGGAACACGATCGGGTGACGCGTGACGGGGACGCCCTGGATTCGAATGTGCGTGCTATAAGCTCGGTGGCCCACACCGGGAAGGCCGGAAGCGTCCGATGTGTTGAAGAGGGCGGAAACCGGTGAAGCCACCGGTGTTGTCAGTGGGCCCCCCTACGCTGAAGAAGGACGGGGGTGTGCCCCTGTCACCTCCCCCCAAGAAAGGTGCGGAACCGGCGTGGCCGACCGTCTCATCGTCCGTGGCGCGCGCGAGCACAACCTGAAGAACGTCTCGCTCGACCTGCCGCGCGACTCGCTCATCGTCTTCTCGGGTCTGTCGGGTTCGGGCAAGTCGTCCCTCGCGTTCGACACGATCTTCGCCGAGGGCCAGCGGCGTTACGTGGAGTCGCTGTCCTCGTACGCCCGGCAGTTCCTCGGCCAGATGGACAAGCCGGACGTGGACTTCATCGAGGGTCTCTCCCCGGCGGTGTCCATCGACCAGAAGTCGACCTCGCGCAACCCGCGCTCGACGGTCGGCACCATCACGGAGGTCTACGACTACCTCCGACTGCTCTTCGCGCGGATCGGCAAGCCGCACTGCCCGGAGTGCTCCCGCCCCATCTCCCGCCAGTCGCCGCAGGCCATCGTGGACAAGGTCCTGGAGCTGCCCGAGGGCAGCCGGTTCCAGGTGCTCTCCCCGCTGGTGCGCGAGCGCAAGGGCGAGTTCGTCGACCTCTTCGCGGACCTGCAGACCAAGGGCTACAGCCGGGCCCGGGTGGACGGCGAGACGATCCAGCTCTCCGAGCCGCCGAAGCTGAAGAAGCAGGAGAAGCACACCATCGAGGTGGTCGTGGACCGCCTGACGGTGAAGGGCTCGGCCAAGCGCCGCCTCACCGACTCGGTGGAGACCGCGCTCGGCCTCTCCGGCGGCATGGTCGTGCTCGACTTCGTCGACCTCGACGCCGACGACCCCGAGCGCGAGCGGATGTTCTCGGAGCACCTGTACTGCCCGTACGACGACCTCTCCTTCGAGGAGCTGGAGCCGCGCTCCTTCTCCTTCAACTCGCCCTTCGGCGCCTGCCCCGACTGCTCCGGCATCGGCACGCGCATGGAGGTCGACCCCGAGCTGATCGTCCCGGACCCGGAGAAGACGCTCGAGGAGGGCGCCATCCACCCGTGGTCCGCGGGCCACGCCAAGGAGTACTTCGGCCGCCTGGTCGACGCGCTCGCCGACGCCCTGGGCTTCCGCACCGACATCCCCTTCGCCGGGCTGCCGGCCCGCGCCAAGAAGGCGCTGCTGCACGGTCACAAGACGCAGATCGACGTCCGCTACCGCAACCGGTACGGCCGCGAGCGCCGGTACACCACGCCGTTCGAGGGCGCCGTCCCGTTCGTCAAGCGCCGTCACGAGGACGCCGAGACGGACAACAGCCGTGAGCGCTTCGAGGGCTACATGCGCGAGGTGCCCTGCTCGACCTGTGAGGGCGCCCGGCTCAAGCCGATCGTCCTGGCGGTCACCGTGCACGGGAAGTCGATCGCGGACATTTCCTCCTTGTCGATCAGCGAGTGCGCCGACTTCCTGGCGCAGCTCAAGCTGACCGCCCGCGAGAAGAAGATCGCCGAGCGGGTCCTCAAGGAGGTCAACGAGCGGCTGCGCTTCCTGGTCGACGTCGGCCTGGACTACCTCTCGCTCAACCGCGCCGCCGGCACGCTCTCCGGAGGCGAGGCCCAGCGCATCCGCCTGGCCACCCAGATCGGCTCCGGCCTGGTCGGCGTGCTGTACGTGCTCGACGAGCCGTCCATCGGTCTCCACCAGCGGGACAACCACCGGCTGATCGAGACCCTGGTGCGGCTGCGCGACATGGGCAACACGCTGATCGTCGTGGAGCACGACGAGGACACCATGAAGGCGGCCGACTGGATCGTCGACGTCGGCCCCGGCGCAGGCGAGCACGGCGGCTCGGTGGTGCACAGCGGCTCGCTGGAGGAGCTGCTGGCCAACGCCAAGTCGGAGACGGGCCTGTACCTGTCGGGCAAGAAGGCGATCCCGGTGCCGGACGTGCGGCGCCCGCTCGACCCCTCGCGGCGGCTGACCGTGCGCGGGGCGCGCGAGAACAACCTGAAGGACGTCGACGTCTCCTTCCCGCTGGGCGTCCTCACCGCCGTCACCGGCGTCTCCGGCTCCGGCAAGTCGACGCTGGTCAACGACATCCTCTACACCCACCTGGCGCGCGAGCTCAACGGCGCCCGCCGGGTGCCGGGCCGCCACACCCGGGTCGAGGGCGACGACCTGCTCGACAAGGTCGTGCACGTCGACCAGTCGCCGATCGGCCGCACCCCGCGGTCCAACCCGGCCACCTACACCGGCGTCTTCGACCACGTCCGCAAGCTGTTCGCCGAGACCACCGAGGCGAAGGTCCGCGGCTACCTGCCCGGCCGCTTCTCCTTCAACGTCAAGGGCGGCCGCTGCGAGAACTGCTCCGGCGACGGCACGATCAAGATCGAGATGAACTTCCTCCCGGACGTGTACGTCCCGTGCGAGGTGTGCCACGGGGCCCGGTACAACCGGGAGACCCTCGAGGTGCACTACAAGGGGAAGAACATCGCCGAGGTCCTGAACATGCCGATCGACGAGGCGCTGGACTTCTTCGAGGCCATCCCCGGCATCTCCCGCCACCTGCGCACCCTCAACGAGGTCGGGCTCGGCTACGTCCGCCTCGGCCAGTCGGCGACCACGCTCTCCGGCGGCGAGGCGCAGCGCGTCAAGCTCGCCACCGAGCTGCAGCGCCGCTCCAACGGGCGCACCGTCTACGTGCTCGACGAGCCGACCACCGGTCTGCACTTCGAGGACATCAGCAAGCTGCTGAAGGTGCTCTCCGGCCTGGTGGAGAAGGGCAACACGGTCATCGTCATCGAGCACAACCTCGACGTCATCAAGACGGCCGACTGGGTCGTCGACATGGGTCCCGAGGGCGGCGCAGGAGGCGGCATGGTGGTCGCCGAGGGCACGCCGGAGGAGGTGGCCGCGATCCCGGCCAGCCACACCGGCAAGTTCCTGCGCGAGATCCTCGGCGACCGCGTCAGCGACGCGAGCCCGGCGGCCAAGCCGCGCAAGAAGGCCGCCGCGCGCAAGCGCTGACGGTCCCCGCGTCCCTCGTACGACCGCGGCCCCCGCTCCCACCCGGAGCGGGGGCCGCGGTCGTGCCAGGAACGTACAAGACCCGAGCCGTGCGGAAGCGGCAGGCTCGGAACACCGGACGGAGCGGCCGACGAGGGCCGCTCCGGCTCCACCGGCCCGCAGAGTCCGCACAGCCCGAGAGGTTTCCGGATGCCCGAGCCCACCAGCCCCGCGCCCATCAGCCCCGCGCCCACGAGTCCCGCGCCCACCACCACCGAGCTCGCCGCACCTGCGCCCACGGCAACCGCACCCGCACCCGTCGCCGTGAACATCGCCGAGAAACTGTCGCAGTTCGGCGAGCTGTGGTCGCAGAAGCGCATCGCCGTGCTCAACGACTACGAGGTCAAGGTCGCCAAGCTGAAAGGGGAGTTCGTCCGGCACACCCATGAGGACACCGACGAGCTGTTCCTGGTCGTCGCGGGACGGCTCACGATCCAGCTCCGCGACGGCGACGTGGTGCTGGGACCCGGGGAGCTGTTCGTCGTCCCACGCGGTGTGGAGCACTGCCCCGTGGCCCACGAGGAGACCGCGATCCTGCTGGTCGAGCCCGCCGGAACGCTCAACACCGGTGACGCGGGCGGGCCGATGACCAAGCCGGCCGAGAGCCTGGCCTGAGCGGGCAGCCCTGAGCGAGCCGTCCTCACAGGCCCAGCTCGGCGGCCGTCGGCGGCTGGGCCCCCGGGCGGGTGCAGGTCAGGGCGGCGGCCCGGGCGGCGAGGGCCAGGAGGCCGTGCCAGTCGTCAGGGGTGAGGGCGGCGAGGGCGGCGGGGGAGAGCGCGTCCCGCAGCGCCAGTCCGTGCAGCAGGGCCGCCGTGACGGTGTCGCCCGCGCCGATGGTGTCGGCCACCGCGACCCGCGGCGCGGGGGCCGACACCTCCTGCCCGGCCGCCGTGACCACCGTCAGCCCCGCCGCGCCACGGGTGAGGACCACGGCCCGCGGGCCCGCCGCCGCCCACTCGCGCGGCGTGCCGCCCAGCCAGCCGGCGTCCTCCTCGGACAGCTTCAGCAGCGTGACCGCCGGGAGCCAGGAACGGAACCGTTCCCGGTACGCGGCGGGGGAGGGGATCAGCCCGGCCCGGATGTTCGGGTCGAGCACGGTGAACAGGCCCTCGGCCGCCGAGGTCCGCAGCAGCCGCTCGTAGGCGGTCGCCCCCGGCTCCAGCACCAGCGAACAGGTCCCGAAGGACACCGCCCGGGTTCCCTCCGGCAGCCGCCCGGGCGCCTGGAACAACCGGTCCGCGGTGCCCTCGACGTAGAAGGAGTACGAGGCGGACCCGGAGTCGTCCAGCAGGGCCGCCGCCAGCGTGGTCGGCTCCGGCCCCCGCTGCACCGGCCCGGTGTCCACTCCCGACGCCCGCAGCCCGTCCAGCAGCGCCTCCCCGTAGCCGTCCGTGGAGACGCGCGAGCAGAACGCCACCTCGGCGCCCAGCCGCCCCAGGGCCACCGCGGTGTTGTACGGGCCGCCGCCGGGCGCCGGGCGCAGCAAGGAGAGCGGGCCCCGCTCCTGGGGCACCAGGTCGATCAGGGCCTCACCGGCGACGACGAACACGGGCGGCTCCTTCTTCGGAGGGGACGGGACGGGGCACGACACGCCACCCGTCGGCGGGGGCCGACGGGGCACGGCCCCACGCTCGCACACCACGGGGCCCCCGGTATCGTCTGGCCTGTTCGAACTCCACGCAGACCAGGGGAGCCCCCGCATGTCCGGCAGCGACGACATCCGCCGACGTACCGTCCTGCGCGGCGCCGCGCTCACCCCCGTCGCCGGCCTGGGCCTGGTGGCCTGCGGCGGCGCGGGCAACGGCAACGACTCCTCCGGCGGCACCGTGGAGCCCGGCGTCGAGCTCGGCGCGGACAGCGACGTCCCCAAGGGAGGCACCAAGCTCTTCGCGAAGCAGAAGGTCGTGGTCAGCCGCGGCGACGACGGCGCGCTCAAGGCATGGAGCACCGTCTGCACCCACGCCGGCTGCGTGATGACCAAGCTGGACGGCACCACGATCACCTGCGGCTGCCACGGCAGCCAGTTCGACGCCGAAAACGGTCAGGTGGTCAACCCGCCGGCGACGGTTCCGCTCACCGAAGTGCCCGTGAAGGTCGAGAACGGCAAGATCGTCACGGCCCAGGCGTCCTGACACTGCCCCCCAGTAGGGTTGGGGGCATGGCCGACCCCTCCAGCTACCGCCCCCGGCCGGGGGAGATTCCGGACACCCCCGGGGTGTACCGCTTCCGCGACGAGCACCGCCGGGTGATCTACGTCGGCAAGGCGAAGAGTCTGCGCCAGCGGCTGTCCAGCTACTTCCAGGACCTCGCCAACCTGCACCCCCGGACCCGGTCCATGGTCACCACGGCCGCGTCCGTGGAATGGACGGTGGTCTCCACCGAGGTCGAGGCGCTCCAGCTGGAGTACACCTGGATCAAGGAGTTCGACCCCCGCTTCAACGTCAAGTACCGCGACGACAAGAGCTACCCCTACCTCGCGGTGACGATGAACGAGGAGATCCCGCGCGTCCAGGTCATGCGCGGCGCCAAGAAGAAGGGCGTGCGCTACTTCGGCCCGTACGGCCACGCCTGGGCGATCCGCGACACCGTGGACCTGCTGCTGCGCGTCTTCCCGGTCCGCACCTGCTCCGCCGGCGTCTACAAGAACGCCGCCCGCACAGGGCGGCCCTGCCTGCTCGGCTACATCGACAAGTGCTCGGCGCCCTGCGTCGGCCGGATCTCCCCCGAGGACCACCGGGACCTCGCCGAGGAGTTCTGCGACTTCATGGGCGGCCGCACCGGCACCTACGTCCGCCGCCTCGAACAGCAGATGACGATCGCCGCCGAGGACATGGAGTACGAGCGCGCCGCCCGGCTGCGCGACGACATCGGCGCGCTGCGCAAGGCCATGGAGAAGAGCGCGGTGGTGCTCGCCGACGCCACCGACGCCGACCTGGTGGCCGTCGCCGAGGACGAGCTGGAGGCCGCCGTCCAGATCTTCCACGTCCGTGGCGGCCGGATCCGCGGCCAGCGCGGCTGGGTCACCGACAAGGTGGAGGCCGTCACCACCGGCGACCTCGTCGAGCACGCCCTCCAGCAGCTGTACGGCGAGGAGGCCGGTGACGCCGTCCCCCGGGAGGTGCTGGTCACCGCCCTGCCCGAGCCGCTGGAGCCGGTGCAGGACTGGCTGGCCGAGCGCCGCGGCTCCCACACCTCGCTGCGGGTTCCGCAGCGGGGCGACAAGAAGGCGCTGATGGAGACGGTGACGCGCAACGCCCAGCAGGCGCTCGCGCTGCACAAGACCAAGCGCGCCTCCGACCTGACCACCCGCTCCCGGGCCCTGGAGGAGATCGCCGAGGCGCTCGGACTGGAGAGCGCGCCGCTGCGCATCGAGTGCTACGACATCTCCCACCTGCAGGGCGAGGACGTGGTCGCGTCCATGGTCGTCTTCGAGGACGGCCTGCAGCGCAAGAGCGAGTACCGGCGCTTCGAGATCAAGGGCTTCGAGGGGCAGGACGACGTCCGCTCCATGCACGAGGTGATCTTCCGCCGGTTCCGGCGCTACCTGGCCGAGAAGGAGCGCACCGGCGAGTGGGCCGAGGGCTCGGTCGGCGGCGAGGTCACCGCCTCGGTGGCCGAGGAGGACGGCCGACCGCGGCGCTTCGCGTACCCGCCGCAGCTGGTGGTGGTCGACGGCGGGCGTCCGCAGGTCGCGGCGGCGCGGCGGGCGCTGGACGAGCTGGGCATCGACGACGTGGCCGTCTGCGGGCTCGCCAAGCGGCTGGAGGAGGTGTGGCTCCCCGACGAGGAGGACCCGCTGGTCCTCCCGCGCTCCAGCGAGGGCCTGTACCTGCTGCAGCGGGTGCGGGACGAGGCGCACCGGTTCGCCATCACCTATCAGCGCGGCAAGCGGGCCAAGCGCCTGCGGTCCGGGCCGCTGGACACGGTGACGGGCCTCGGCGAGACGCGCAAGCAGGCGCTGCTCAAGCACTTCGGGTCGGTCAAGCGGCTGCGCGCCGCGACGATCGAGCAGATCCAGGAGGTGCCGGGGATAGGCCGCAAGACGGCGGAGACGGTGGCCGCGGCGCTGGCCGCCGCGGTGCCGGGCGGTCCCGCCGTCAACACGGCCACCGGTGAGATCCTGGACGACGCCCCGCCGCCGCCCGCGCCCCGCCCCACCCCGGCGCCGCGCTCCGCGCCCGAGGTGACGCAACTCCCGGAGCACGAACCGACGGCGCCCGCCGGCAGGGCCCCGGAGCACAAGCCGACTGCGCCCGGCGGCGGACCCCAGGAGCACGAACCGACGGCGCCCGGCGGCGGAACCCCGCGGCTCGAACCGGCGGCGCCCGCCGGTGCGGACCCGCGGCACGAACCGCCGGCGGGCCACCCCGTCGACAAGCACGACGACGACCGTGGTGACCACCCGGTCGGCGGTGATCAAGGCGTGAGCGAGGACGCGGCCGGGAAGGCGCGCGACGGTGGCCCCGAGGGGTCGCCGGACGGCAAGGACGAGAGACGGGGGCAGCACGCATGACGCAGCAACAGCCGGGGCGACCGGCCGGTACGGACGACGGAGCGGCACAGGTGACGACGGGACCCGAGAGCACCCCGGCGGCGGCCGACACGGCCACCCCCGAACTGGTGATCATCTCCGGCATGTCCGGGGCCGGCCGCTCCACCGCGGCCAAGTGCCTGGAGGACCTCGGCTGGTTCGTCGTCGACAACCTGCCGCCCGCCCTGATCCCCACCATGGTGGAGCTCGGCGCCCGCAGCCAGGGCAACGTCGCCCGCATCGCCGTGGTCGTCGACGTCCGCGGCCGCCGCTTCTTCGACAACCTCCGCGAGTCCCTCGCCGAGCTCGACGCCCGCCAGGTCAAGCGGCGTTTCGTGTTCCTGGAGTCCTCCGACGACGCGCTGGTGCGCCGCTTCGAGTCGGTGCGCCGCCCGCACCCGCTGCAGGGCGACGGCCGCATCGTCGACGGCATCGCCGCCGAGCGCGAACTCCTGCGCGAGCTGCGCGGCGACGCCGACCTGGTGATCGACACCTCCGGCCTCAACGTGCACCAGCTGCGCGCCAAGATGGACGCCCAGTTCGCCGGCGAGGAGGAGCCGGAGCTGCGGGCCACCGTCATGTCGTTCGGCTTCAAGTACGGTCTGCCCGTCGACGCCGACCTCGTGGTCGACATGCGCTTCCTGCCGAACCCGCACTGGGTGCCCGAGCTGCGTCCGTTCACCGGTCTCAACGAGGAGGTGGCCGGCTATGTCTTCTCCCAGCCCGGCGCCAAGGAGTTCCTCGACCGGTACACCGAGCTGCTGCACATGATCGCGGCCGGTTACCGCCGCGAGGGCAAGCGCTACGTGACCGTCGCGGTCGGCTGCACCGGCGGCAAGCACCGCTCGGTCGCCATGTCCGAGAAGCTCGCCAAGCGCCTGGTCGCCGACGGTGTCGAGACGGTGGTCGTCCACCGGGACATGGGACGCGAATGAGACGCCACACCCCGCGGCTGACCAGCCTGCGGCGCAGTGCCGTCCCCGCCTTCCGCAAGGAGGGCAGGACGGCCGGCCGCGCCGCCACGGAGGCCCGGGGGGCCCGCCCCCGACGCAGGGGCGCCCCGCCCAAGGTCGTCGCCCTGGGCGGCGGCATGGGCCTGTCCGCCTCGCTGGCGGCACTGCGCCGGATCACCGGCGACCTCACCGCCGTGGTCACCGTCGCCGACGACGGCGGCTCCAGCGGCCGCCTGCGCCAGGAACTGGGCGTGCTGCCGCCCGGCGACCTGCGCAAGGCGCTGGCCGCGCTCTGCGGCGACGACGACTGGGGCCAGACCTGGGCCCGCGTCATCCAGCACCGCTTCCAGACCGAGGGCGACCTGCACGGCCACGCCGTCGGCAACCTGCTGATCGTGGCCCTGTGGGAACAGCTGGGCGACCACGTGCAGGCGCTGGACCTGGTGGGCCGGCTGCTCGGCGCGGACGGCCGGGTGCTGCCGATGTCCGCGGTTCCGCTGGAGCTGCAGGCCCTGGTGAAGGGCCACGACCCGGCCCGCCCGGAGGACGTGGACACCGTCCGCGGCCAG
Organism: Streptomyces sp. NPDC056600; assembly: GCF_042792855.1. Lineage (NCBI taxonomy): Bacteria > Bacillati > Actinomycetota > Actinomycetes > Kitasatosporales > Streptomycetaceae > Streptomyces > Streptomyces sp. NPDC056600. Next base: position 16,298 of record NZ_JBHTVQ010000009.1, on the reverse strand, counting down.
GCCACGGTGGCCCTCACCCCCGGTGAGGTGCAGTCCGTCCACCTGGTGCCGCACGACCCGCCGGCCGTCCCGGAGGCCGTCGAGGCGGTGCTGGACGCCGACTGGGTGGTCCTCGGACCAGGGTCCTGGTTCTCCTCCGTGATGCCGCACCTGCTGGTGCCCGAACTGCTCGACGCGCTCACCCGGACCCGCGCGCGCAGGGTGCTCTCGCTGAACCTCGCGCCGCAGCCCGGAGAAACCGAGGGCTTCTCCCCGCAGCGTCATGTGGAGGTTTTGGCACGACACGCCCCTAAACTCGCCCTGGACGTGGTGCTGGCCGACGAGGCCGCCGTACCGGACCGCGAAGCGCTCGCCGCGGCCGCCAAGCGGGTCGGCGCGGCGGTCGAGCTGGCCCCCGTGGCCCGGACCGACGGAACCCCCCGGCATGATCCGGAGCTGCTGGCAGCCGCGTACGACCGTATTTTTCGGATGCATGGAAGGATCGGCCCATGGCGATGACGCCGGCTGTGAAGGACGAGATCTCACGGCTTCCCGTCACCAGGACGTGCTGCAGAAAGGCGGAGGTCTCCGCCCTGCTGCGCTTCGCCGGCGGCCTCCACCTGGTCAGCGGGCGGATCGTGATCGAGGCCGAGCTGGACACCGCCATGGCGGCCCGGCGCCTCAAGCGCGACATCCTGGAGATCTTCGGCCACAGCTCCGAGCTGATCGTCATGGCGCCCGGCGGCCTGCGCCGCGGTTCCCGGTTCGTGGTGCGGGTGGTCGCGGGCGGTGACCAGCTGGCGCGGCAGACCGGCCTGGTCGACGGCCGCGGCCGCCCGATCCGCGGCCTGCCGCCGCAGGTCGTCTCCGGCGCCACCTGCGACGCCGAGGCCGCCTGGCGCGGGGCCTTCCTGGCCCACGGTTCGCTGACCGAGCCCGGCCGCTCCTCCTCGCTGGAGGTGACCTGCCCCGGCCCCGAGGCGGCCCTCGCCCTGGTCGGCGCGGCCCGGCGGCTGTCCATCGCCGCCAAGGCGCGCGAGGTGCGCGGCGTGGACCGCGTCGTCGTCCGTGACGGTGACGCCATCGGCGCGCTGTTGACGCGGCTCGGGGCGCACGAGTCGGTGCTCGCCTGGGAGGAGCGGCGGATGCGCCGCGAGGTCCGGGCCACGGCCAACCGGCTGGCCAACTTCGACGACGCCAACCTGCGCCGCTCGGCCCGCGCCGCGGTGGCCGCCGGCGCCCGCGTGCAGCGCGCGCTGGAGATCCTGGGCGACGAGGTTCCCGAGCATCTCGCGGCGGCCGGGCGGCTGCGGATGGACCACAAGCAGGCCTCCCTGGAGGAGCTGGGCGCGCTCGCCGACCCGCCGCTCACCAAGGACGCGGTGGCCGGCCGGATCCGGCGCCTGCTCGCCATGGCGGACAAGCGCGCCTCGGACCTCGGAATCCCTGGCACGGAGGCCGGTCTGTCCGAGGAACTGGCGGACAACCTCGCCGGTTGACGCATATTCAAAGGGCTGTACGGGGGCGCGGAATCGGACCGCGCCCCCGTCGTCATGTGTGCGCGTGGGTGCACGGAAGAGCGTGTTCCGTCCGGCTACCGGCGGGTAAGGAGGGGCCTGCCGGGTATGGGTCATCTCAATGTCACTTCCGGGCCCCACGAGCGGTAGGGTCGGAGGCGGTCGGGGACAACTCATGCAGCTCGCCGGGCGGCGGCTTTGCCGTACCGGCAACAACAAGGAGATGGGTTCGTGACGATCCGCGTAGGCATCAACGGCTTCGGCCGCATCGGTCGCAACTACTTCCGGGCTCTGCTCGACCAGGGTGCGGATGTCGAAGTCGTGGCTGTCAACGACCTTGGTGACACCGCGACCACCGCACACCTGCTGAAGTACGACACCGTCCTGGGCCGCCTGGCCGAGGAGGTCACCCACACCGAGGACTCGATCACCGTCGGCGGCAAGACCGTCAAGGTGCTCTCCGAGCGCAACCCGGCGGACATCCCCTGGGGCGAGCTCGGCGTCGACATCGTCATCGAGTCGACCGGCATCTTCACCAAGCGCGAGGCCGCGGCCCAGCACCTCGCCGGCGGCGCCAAGAAGGTGCTGATCTCCGCGCCCGCCAAGGGCGAGGACCTCACCGTGGTGATGGGCGTCAACGAGAACCAGTACGACCCGGAGAACCACCACGTCATCTCCAACGCCTCCTGCACCACCAACTGTGTGGCGCCGATGGCGAAGGTCCTGGACGAGAACTTCGGCATCGTCAAGGGCCTGATGACGACGGTGCACGCGTACACCAACGACCAGCGCATCCTGGACTTCCCGCACTCGGACCTGCGCCGGGCCCGGGCCGCGGCGGTCAACATCATTCCGACGACCACGGGCGCGGCGAAGGCGACCGCCCTGGTCCTCCCGCAGCTCAAGGGCAAGCTGGACGGCATGGCCATGCGCGTCCCGGTTCCCACCGGCTCGGTCACCGACCTGGTCGTGGAGCTCTCCCGCGAGACCACCAAGGAAGAGGTCAACGCGGTCTTCCAGAAGGCCGCCGAGGGCCCCCTGAAGGGCATCCTGGTCTACACCGAGGACCCGATCGTCTCCTCCGACATCGTGTCCCAGCCGGCGTCCTGCACCTTCGACTCCTCCCTGACGATGGTCCAGGAAGGCAAGTCCGTGAAGGTCATCGGCTGGTACGACAACGAGTGGGGCTACTCCCACCGCCTCGTCGACCTGACGGTCTTCGTGGGCAACCAGCTCTGAGCCTCGAGCCACAACGTACAGTTCCACCGATGTGAAGACAGGGCTTGGACGGCGCAGCGAGGCGCCGTCCGGGCCCTGCTCCATGTCTGAATCAGCTCAGTCGATTCAGCTCAGTCACCGAGGAGTCCCTGTATGAAGACGATCGACGAACTGCTCGCCGAAGGAGTGGACGGCAGGCGCGTGTTCGTCCGCGCCGACCTCAACGTGCCGCTGGCGGAGGGCCGGATCACCGACGACGGGCGCATCCGGGCCGTCCTGCCGACCGTGAAGGCGCTCGCCGAGGCCGGCGCCAAGGTGGTCGTCGCCTCGCACCTGGGCCGCCCCAAGGGCGCCCCGGACCCCGCCTTCACCCTGCGCCCCGCCGCCGACCGCCTGGGCGAACTGCTCGGCGCCCCGGTGGCCTTCGCCGAGGACACCGTCGGCCCCTCCGCCCAGGAGACCGTGAACGGGCTCGAGGCGGGGCAGGTCGCCGTGATCGAGAACCTGCGCTTCAACGCGGGCGAGACCTCCAAGGACGACGCCGAGCGCGGCGCGTTCGCCGACAGCCTCGCCGCCCTCGCGGACGTCTACGTCGGCGACGGCTTCGGCGCGGTGCACCGCAAGCACGCGTCGGTGTACGACCTGCCGGCCCGCCTGCCGCACTACGCCGGCTACCTGATCGCCGCCGAGGTCAAGGTCCTCAAGCGGCTCACCGACGACGTCGCCCGCCCCTACGCGGTCGTCCTCGGCGGCGCCAAGGTCTCCGACAAGCTCGCCGTGATCGACCGGCTGCTGGGCAAGGCCGACCGCATCCTGATCGGCGGCGGCATGGCCTTCACCTTCCTCAAGGCCAAGGGCTACGAGGTCGGCACCTCCCTCCTGCAGGAGGACCAGCTCGGCACCGTCACCGAGTACATGGAGCGCGCCGAGAAGAGCGGCGTGGAGATCGTCCTGCCGGTCGACGCCCTCGTCACCCCGCAGTTCCCGGACCTCAAGACCAAGGCCCCGGCGAACCCCGACACCGTCGACGCCGACGCCATGCCGGCCGACCAGGCGGGCATGGACATCGGCCCGCGCAGCGGCGAGCTCTACGCCGAGAAGCTCGCCGACGCCGCCACCGTGTTCTGGAACGGCCCCATGGGCGTCTTCGAACACCCCGACTTCGCCCAGGGCACCCGCGCCGTCGCGCAGGCCCTCACCGAGTCCAAGGGCTTCACCGTGGTGGGCGGCGGAGACTCCGCCGCCGCGGTCCGTACGCTTGGCTTCGACGAGAACGCTTTCGGCCACATCTCGACCGGCGGCGGCGCCTCCCTCGAATACCTCGAGGGCAAGACGCTCCCCGGCCTCGCCGCACTGGAGGACTGACCCGATGACCACCCGTACGCCGCTGATGGCGGGCAACTGGAAGATGAACCTCAACCACCTCGAGGCCATCGCCCACGTCCAGAAGCTCGCCTTCGCCCTGGCGGAGAAGGACTACGAGGCCGTCGAGGTCGCCGTGCTGCCGCCGTTCACGGACCTGCGGTCCGTGCAGACGCTGGTCGACGGCGACAAGCTCAAGGTCAAGTACGGCGCCCAGGACATCTCCGCGCACGACTCCGGCGCCTACACCGGCGAGATCTCCGGCGCGATGCTGGCCAAGCTGAAGTGCTCCTTCGTGGCCGTCGGCCACTCCGAGCGCCGCCAGTACCACGCCGAGACCGACGGACTCGTCAACGCCAAGGTCAAGGCCGCCTTCAAGCACGAGCTCACGCCGATCCTGTGCGTGGGCGAGGAGCTCGAGGTCCGCCAGGCCGGCCGCCACGTCGAGCACACGCTGGCGCAGGTCGAGGGCGGCCTCAAGGACGTCCCGGCCGAGCAGGCCGAGACCGTCGTGGTCGCCTACGAGCCGGTCTGGGCCATCGGCACCGGCCAGGTCTGCGGCGCCGACGACGCCCAGGAGGTCTGCGGTGCGATCCGCGTCAAGCTCGCCGAGCTGTACTCCCAGGACGTCGCCGACAAGATCCGCATCCAGTACGGCGGCTCGGTGAAGTCCGGCAACGTCGCCGAGATCATGTCCAAGCCGGACATCGACGGCGCGCTCATCGGCGGCGCCTCGCTGGACGTGGACGAGTTCGTGAAGATCGTCCGGTTCCGCGACCAGTGACCGACCGTGACCGGTGGGTGATGCCCGCCGGTAGCGAGTAGGCGGCGGGGAGGATCCGTCGTACCCTTGCGGGGTCCGGTGTCCTGACCAGCGTGCCGCGTGCGGCGGGCGAGGTCGTCAGGGGCGCCGGGCCGCGCGTCGTCCATCCGATTCCGAGGAAGTTGGTCCAGCCGTGGTTATGGGGTTCCAGATCGCCCTGATCGTCTTCAGCTTGCTGATGATGCTGCTGGTGCTGATGCACAAGGGCAAGGGCGGCGGCCTGTCCGACATGTTCGGTGGCGGTATGCAGTCCTCGGTCGGCGGTTCGTCCGTCGCCGAGCGCAACCTGGACCGCATCACCGTGGTCGTCGGCCTGCTGTGGTTCGTCTGCATCGTGGTCCTCGCCATCATCACGAAGTCGCCCTCGGTCGGCGGCTGACCGGAAACCGACGCCGATCGACCGTCGTCGGCCGAAAGGCGAAGGGCGGCGGCCCGCGATCCCGATCCACTCCCCGCGCAAGGCCCTATGACGGGTGCGCCTCCCCGGAGGCCGCCTATCATGGGGCCTGCGTCCGTTCGGGGGCCCGCAACTCCCGCCACTGGACGCGCGTTGGGCCTTACGTAGACTGACCGGGCCTACTGAGGGCGCTCGCGGCGAAGCGCTGCGCCGAGAAGCTTCGCGGCACCATCACGCAGGGAGTTACGACCGTGGCAAGTGGCAACGCGATCCGAGGAAGTCGGGTCGGGGCGGGGCCGATGGGCGAGGCCGAGCGCGGCGAGTCCGCGCCGCGGCTGCGCGTCTCCTTCTGGTGCTCCAACGGGCACGAGACCCAGCCGAGTTTCGCGAGTGACGCGCAGGTCCCCGACAACTGGGACTGCCCGCGCTGCGGCTTCCCGGCGGGCCAGGACCGGGACAACCCGCCGGACCCGCCCCGCACCGAGCCGTACAAGACCCATCTCGCCTACGTGCGGGAGCGGCGCAGCGACGCCGACGGCGAGGCGATCCTCGCCGAGGCGCTGGCCAAGCTGCGCGGCGAGATCTGATCCGCCGTCAACGGCCGGACGCCGAACGGGCGTCCGGCCGTTGCGTCGTGCCCGCGCGGGCCCGGGAGTGGCGGTCCGCCGGCACGGCCGTCGGTGATTTCGGCCTGTGGACAAACGCGCCATGTCGGGACTGATCAACTAGGTTGGCAGAGGCCGCTGCACGGGTACGCGGCCCGCACACCTTGCAGGCATTGCAGGCACGAAAGAGGGCAGAGTCGATGAACGCAGAGAGCCGTCCGAGGCTCAACCGGCTGCCGGAGTGGAACGCTCTGGCCAAGCACCGCGAGGCGCTCGGCGAGGTGCGGCTGCGCGAACTGTTCGACGCGGAGCCCGGCCGCGGGCCGGCGTACACCCTGCGGGTGGGCGACCTGCACATCGACTACTCCAAGCACCTGATCACCGACGAGACGCTGCGCCTGCTGCGCGACCTCGCCGCCGCCCGTGACGTCTTCGGGCTGCGGGACGCCATGTTCCGCGGCGAGAAGATCAACATCACCGAGGAGCGGGCGGTCCTGCACACCGCGCTGCGCGCCCCCCGCGACGCCTCCGTCGAGGTGGACGGCGCCGACGTCGTCCCGGAGGTGCACACCGTCCTGGAGAAGATGGCCGGCTTCGCCGACCGGGTCCGCTCCGGCGGCTGGACCGGCCACACCGGCCGGCGCATCCGCAACGTGGTGAACATCGGCATCGGCGGCTCCGACCTGGGCCCGGCGATGGCCTACGAGGCGCTGCGCTCGTACACCGACCGCTCCCTCACCTTCCGGTTCGTCTCCAACGTCGACGGCGCCGACCTGCACGAGGCGCTGCAGGACCTGGACGCCGAGGAGACGCTGTTCATCGTCGCCTCCAAGACCTTCACCACCATCGAGACGGTCACCAACGCCACCTCCGCGCGGACCTGGCTGCTTGAGCGGCTCGGCGCCGGCCAGGAGGCGGTGGCCAAGCACTTCGTGGCGCTGTCCACCAACGCCGGCAAGGTGTCCGAGTTCGGCATCGACACCGAGAACATGTTCGCGTTCTGGGACTGGGTCGGCGGCCGCTACTCCTACGACTCGGCGATCGGCCTCTCGCTGATGATCGCCATCGGCCCGGACCGCTTCCGCGAGATGCTCGAGGGCTTCCACCTGGTCGACGAGCACTTCCGCACCGCCCCGCCGGAGGAGAACGCGCCGCTGCTGCTCGGCCTGCTGGGCATCTGGTACAACAACTTCCACGACGCCCAGTCGCACGCGGTCCTGCCCTACAGCCACTACCTGTCGAAGTTCACGGCCTACCTGCAGCAGCTGGACATGGAGTCCAACGGCAAGTACGTGGCCCGCGACGGGCGTCCGGTGGAGTGGCAGACCGGGCCGGTGGTCTGGGGCACGCCCGGCACCAACGGGCAGCATGCGTACTACCAGTTGATCCACCAGGGCACCAAGCTGATCCCCGCCGACTTCATCGGCTTCGCCCGCCCGGTGGAAGGGCTCAGCCCCGAACTCGAGGCGCAGCACGACCTGTTGATGGCGAACTTCTTCGCGCAGACGCAGGCGCTGGCCTTCGGCAAGACGCCGGAGGAGGTCCGGGCGGAGGGCGTCGCCGAGGAACTGGTGCCGCACCGCGTGTTCCTGGGCGACCACCCGACGACCACGATCCTGGCGGAGTCGCTCACGCCGTCCGTGCTGGGGCAGTTGGTCGCGCTCTACGAGCACAAGGTGTTCGTCCAGGGCGCGGTGTGGGACATCGACTCCTTCGACCAGTGGGGCGTCGAGCTGGGCAAGGTCCTCGCCAAGCGGGTGGAGCCGGCGCTCACGGAGGGGGCGGACGTGCCGGGGCTGGACGGCTCCACCAAGGCGCTGGTCGCCACGTACCGCGAGCTGCGCGGCCGCTGACCCGCGCCTCACACCGCCGGTTCCGCTGCGCGGGACCTGCCTGACTCCACGCAGTGAACCGTCCCGCGCGTACGCGGGGGCCTGCGCCCACCCTCGCCCATCGCCCAGCGGCACGATTCCCGCAGGGTGAACCGGCCTCGCCGCAGGAGCCTCGCCCCCCTGCGGGCGGCTGGGCCGCCCAGGGGGCGATGGGGGTACCCCCTGCTCGAGCGAAGCCGAGAGCTTGGGGGAGGGCGGGCGCAGGCGGTGCGGACGCACGTGACCCGGTCCGCAGCGGGGCGCGGGCACAGCGAAGCCCCCGGTGCCGAGAAACGGTACCGGGGGCTTCGGCCAGGGCTACAGCTTGGACGCGGCCGCCGCGTCGAGGAGCCACACCGTGGCCTCACTCCCGTGCACGCCCGCCGCGGGCGCTTCGGCAGGGTCGACCCCGCCGCGCAGAACCGTGGACGCGGCCTCCGCCTTGTCCTCGCCGGCCGCGAGCAGCCACACCTGACGCGCCGCCCGGATCGCCGGCAGCGTGAGCGACACCCGCACCGGCGGCGGCTTCGGCGCCTCCCGCACGGCGACCACCGTGCGCTCGGCCTCCCGCACCCCGGGCAGCCCCGGGAAGAGGGAGGCGACATGGGTGTCGGGCCCGACGCCCAGCATCAGCACGTCGAACTCCGGCACCGCCGCGCCGTCCCCGGCGGCCAGCGCCAGTTCCTGCGCGTAGGCGGCGGCCGCGGCCTCGACGTCGTCGCCGTGCGGACCGTCGGAGGCCGGCATCGCGTGCACCCGCGCCGGGTCCACCGGAACCGCGTCCAGCAGCGCCTCACGGGCCTGCGTGACGTTGCGCTCCGGGTCCCCGGCCGGCAGGTACCGCTCGTCGCCCCACCACAGGTCCAGGCGGGCCCAGTCCACGGCGTCCCGCGCCGGCGACGCGGCCAGCGCGGCCAGCAGCCCGTTGCCGTTGCGGCCGCCGGTCAGCACCACCGAGGCGTGCCCCCGTTCGGCCTGGGCGTCGACCACGGCGGTGATGAACCGCGCCGCGGCGGCCCGCGCCATCAGGTCCTTGTCGCGGTGGACCAGCAGCCGCGCCTCGCCCCCGCTCACTTGGCCGCCGCCCGCTTCACGGCGGGACCGCGCTTGGCGGTCCGCTTGGCGGGACCCTTCACGACGTCCTCCTCGGGCACCGACACCGCCTCGGCGTCGCCGTCCCCGGAGGCGTTCTGCGCCGGGACGCCCTCCGCCGGGACGCCCTCCGCGCCCTTCCCGCCGAAGACCTCGGCGGCGTCCGCCCCGGCGTAGAGCCGGTCCACCCCGTACTGCAGAGTGGCGGCGTACGTCTCGTCGGGGTCCAGCCGCCGCAGTTCCTCGGCGATCAGCTCCGAGGTCTCGCGCCGCTTGAGCGCCACCTGGCGGTCCGGCTGGCCCTCGATGCCGAGGGTGGCCAGGGTGCCGTCGGCGCGGTCCAGGGTGATCCGGCCGCAGCTGGTGTCCATCCGGACGCCGGTCAGCCCGGGCCCGGCGGAACGCAGGCGGCGCACCGGCACGTCGAGACGTTCGGCCAGCCACATCGCCAGCAGCTCGCAGCTCGGGTTGAACTCCTCGCCCTCGACCTCGACGGCCTTGACCTGGCAGGAGACCTGGTCGAGCGCGGCGGCCAGCATCGACCGCCACGGGGTGATCCGGGTCCACGACAGGTCGGTGTCGCCGGGGGTGTAGGCGTCGGACAGCGCGCGCAGCTCGCCGACCGGGTCCTCCGCCGCGTAGGTGTCCGTCACCCGGCGCTGGGCCAGTGCGCCCAGCGGGTCCTTCGCCGGGTCCAGCGGCGCGTTCACCGGCCACCAGACCACCACGGGGGCGTCCGGCAGCAGCAGCGGCAGCACCACGGACTGGGCGTGGTTGACCACCTCGCCGTAGAGCCGCAGCACCACCGTCTCGCCGGCCCCGGCGTCCGCGCCCACCCGCACCTCGGCGTCGAGGCGGGACTGGGTGCGGTCGCGCGGGGAGCGGGCGTGCCGCTTGATGACCACGATCAGCCGCGCGGGGTGCTCGTGCGAGGCCTCCGACGCCGCCTTCATGGCGTCGTAGGCGTTCTCCTCGTCGGTGACGACGACCAGGGTGAGCACCATGCCGACGGCAGGGGCGCCCAGTGCGCGGCGGCCCTGGACCAGCGCCTTGTTGATCTTGCTGGCCGTGGTGTCGGTGAGGTCGATCTTCATGGCCGGCGCCAGCTCCGTCCGTCTCGTGCGAGCATCTCGTCCGCTTCTGCGGGTCCCCAGGTTCCGGCCGGATATTGGGCGGGGGATCCCTCGGCGTCCCAGAACTGCTCGATCGGGTCGAGGATCTTCCAGGAGAGCTCCACCTCCTCCGTGCGGGGGAAGAGGTTGGCGTCGCCCAGCAGGACGTCGAGGATGAGCCGCTCGTAGGCCTCGGGGCTGGACTCGGTGAACGACTCGCCGTAGGCGAAGTCCATCGAGACGTCCCGGATCTCCATCGAGGTGCCCGGTACCTTGGAGCCGAACCGGACCGTCATGCCCTCGTCGGGCTGCACCCGGATCACCATGGCGTTCTGCCCGAGCTCCTCGGTGGCCGTGTGGCCGAACGGGGAGTGCGGGGCGCGCTGGAAGACCACCGCGATCTCGGTGACCCGGCGGCCCAGCCGCTTGCCGGCACGCAGGTAGAAGGGGACGCCCGCCCAGCGGCGGTTGTCGATCTCCAGCTTGATCGCCGCGTAGGTGTCGGTCCGGGAGGACTGGTCGATGCCCTCCTCCTCCAGGTAGCCGACGGCCTTCGCGCCGCCCTGCCAGCCCGCCGTGTACTGGGCGCGCACCGTGGAGGCGCCCAGGTCGGAGGGGAGCCGCACCGCGCCGAGGACCTTGGTCTTCTCGGCGGCCAGGGCGTCCGCGTCGAAGGAGGCGGGCTCCTCCATCGCGGTCAGGGCGAGCAGCTGCAGCAGGTGGTTCTGGATGACGTCACGGGCCGCGCCGATGCCGTCGTAGTAACCGGCCCTGCCGCCGATGCCGATGTCCTCGGCCATGGTGATCTGCACGTGGTCCACGTAGGACCGGTTCCACAGCGGCTCGAACATCTGGTTGGCGAAGCGGAGCGCCAGGATGTTCTGGACGGTCTCCTTGCCGAGGTAGTGGTCGATCCGGAAGACCTGCTCCGGCTGGAACACCTCGTGGACCAGGGAGTTGAGCTCCTCGGCCGACTTCAGGTCGTGGCCGAACGGCTTCTCGATCACCGCGCGGCGCCAGGCGCCGTCCGTCTGGTCGGCCAGGCCGTGCTTCTTCAGCTGCTGGATGACCACCGGGAAGGAGCCGGGCGGGACGGACAGGTAGAAGGCGAAGTTTCCGCCGGTGCCCTGGGCGCGGTTCAGCTCGTCGATGGTGTCGCGCAGCGACTCGAAGGACGCGTCGTCGTCGAAGGAGCCCTGGACGAACCGCATGCCCTGGGCCAGCTGCTGCCAGACCTCCTCGCGGAACGGCGTGCGGGAGTGCTCCTTGACGGCGTCGTGGACCACCTGGGCGAAGTCCTCGTCCGCCCACTCACGGCGGGCGAAGCCCACCAGGGAGAAACCCGGCGGCAGCAGACCACGGTTCGCGAGGTCGTACACCGCCGGCATCAGCTTCTTGCGGGACAGGTCGCCCGTGACGCCGAAGATCACCAGGCCCGACGGCCCCGCGATACGCGGGAGCCGTCGGTCCAGGGCGTCACGGAGCGGGTTCGCTCCGGTGACAGGAGAGGGTGACAAGGTCTAGGCCTCCGAGGGGGCGAGCCGCTCGAGCTCGGCCTTGGTCGAGTCCAGCAGGTCGTTCCAGGCGGCCTCGAACTTCTCGACGCCTTCCTTCTCCAGCAGCTCGACGACCTCGTCGTACGAGATGCCCAGGGCCTCGACGGCGTCCAGGTCGGCACGAGCCTGCTCGTAGGTGCCGGTGACCGTGTCGCCGGTGATCTGACCGTGGTCGCCCACGGCCTCGAGGGTGCCGCCCGGCATGGTGTTCACCGTGTTCGGCGCGACCAGGTCGTCGACGTACAGGGTGTCCTTGTACGCCTTGTCCTTGACGCCGGTGGAGGCCCACAGCGGGCGCTGGCGGTTGGCGCCGGCGCGCTCCAGGGCGTTCCAGCGCTCGGAGGAGAAGACCTCCTCGTACGCCTGGTAGGCGAGACGGGCGTTGGCGAGGGCGGCCTTGCCGCGCGCCGCCTTGGCGTCGTCGGTGCCCAGGGCGTCGATCCGCTTGTCGATCTCGGTGTCGACCCGGGAGACGAAGAAGGAGGCCACGGAGTGGATCTTCGACAGGTCCAGGCCGCGCTCCTTGGCCTTCTCCAGACCGGCCAGGTAGGCGTCCATCACCTGGCGGTAGCGCTCGAGGGAGAAGATCAGCGTGACGTTGACGCTGATGCCCAGACCGATGACGTCGGTGATCGCGGGCAGGCCCGCCAGGGTCGCCGGGATCTTGATCAGCGTGTTCGGGCGGTCCACCAGCCAGGCCAGCTGCTTGGCCTCGGCGACCGTGGCCCGCTCGTCGTGCGCCAGACGGGGGTCGACCTCGATCGACACCCGGCCGTCACGGCCGTCGGTGGCGTCGAAGACCGGGCGCAGCACGTCGGCGGCGTCGCGGACGTCCGCCGTCGTGATCATCCGGATCGCCTCCTCGACCGTCACCTTGCGGGCGGCGAGGTCGGTGAGCTGGGTGTCGTAGCCGTCACCCTCGGAGATCGCCTTCTGGAAGATCGACGGGTTGGTGGTGACACCGACCACGTGCTGGTCGTCGATCAGCTCCTGCAGGGCCCCGGAGGAGATCAGCTTGCGGGACAGGTCGTCCAGCCAGATCGCCACACCCTCGTCGGAGAGGCGCTTGAGTGCGTCTGTCATGAGTTTTGCATCTCCTACTTGATCGGTACCAGCGTCAGCGCTGGGCGGCGGCGAGGGATTCCCGGGCCTGGGCGGCGATGTTCTCGGCCGTGAAGCCGTACTCGCGGAACAGCACCTTCGCGTCGGCGGAGGCGCCGAAGTGCTCCAGCGAGACGATCCGGCCGGCGTCGCCCACGAAGCGGTGCCAGGTCAGACCGACACCGGCCTCGACCGCGACCCGCGCCTTCACGGACGGGGGCAGCACGCTGTCCCGGTACGCCTGGTCCTGCTCGTCGAACCACTCCACGGACGGCATGGAGACGACCCGGGTCGGGACGCCCTCCGCCTGCAGCTGCTCGCGGGCCTCGACGGCCAGGTGCACCTCGGAGCCGGTGGCGATCAGGACGACCTGGGGCTCGCCACCCTCGGCGTCCTTCAGCACGTAGCCGCCGCGGGCGGTGTCCTCGTTCGCCTCGTAGACCGGCACGCCCTGGCGGGTGAGCGCCAGACCGTGCGGGGCGCCCTTGCCGAACTCCTTGGTCCAGCGGCGCTGGATCTCGCGCCAGGCGAGCGCCGTCTCGTTGGCGTCGGCCGGACGGACGATGTTCAGGCCCGGGATGGCGCGCAGCGAGGCCAGGTGCTCCACCGGCTGGTGGGTCGGGCCGTCCTCGCCGAGACCGATCGAGTCGTGCGTCCACACGAAGGTCACCGGCAGGTGCATCAGCGCGGACAGGCGGACGGCGTTGCGCATGTAGTCGGAGAACACCAGGAAGGTGCCGCCGTAGACGCGCGTGTTGCCGTGCAGGGCGATGCCGTTCATCTCGGCGCCCATGGAGTGCTCGCGGATGCCGAAGTGGATGGTGCGGCCGTACGGGTCGGCCTCCGGCAGCGGGTTGCCCTTCGGGAGGAAGGAGCTCGTCTTGTCGATCGTGGTGTTGTTGGAGCCGGCGAGGTCGGCCGAGCCGCCCCACAGCTCCGGCACGACCGAGCCGAGCGCCTGCAGCACCTTGCCCGAGGCGGCACGGGTGGCCACCGAGGTGCCCGCCTCGAAGACCGGGAGCTTCTCCTCCCAGCCGGCCGGCAGCTCGCCCGCGGCGATGCGGTCGAACTCGGCGGCCCGCTCCGGGTTGGCCGCGCGCCACGCCTGGAACTGCTTGTCCCACTCCGCGCGGGCGTCCCGGCCGCGGTCCACGGCCTTGCGGGTGTGGCCGATGACCTCGTCGGAGACCTCGAAGGACTGCTCCGGGTCGAAGCCCAGCACGCGCTTGGTCGCCGCGACCTCGTCGTCGCCGAGCGCCGAGCCGTGCGCGGCCTCGGTGTTCTGCGCGTTCGGGGCGGGCCAGGCGATGATGGAGCGCATCGCGATGAAGGACGGCCGGTCGGTCACGGCCTTCGCGGCCTGGACGGCCTCGTAGATCGCGGCCGGGTCCAGGTCGCCGTTCTCCTGCGGCTCGACCCGCTGGACGTGCCAGCCGTAGGCCTCGTACCGCTTGCAGACGTCCTCGGAGACCGCGGTCTCCGTGTCGCCCTCGATCGAGATGTGGTTGTCGTCCCACAGCAGGACCAGGTTGCCCAGCTTCTGGTGGCCCGCCATGGAGGAGGCCTCGGCGGCGATGCCCTCCTGGAGGCAGCCGTCGCCGGCGACGCAGAAGACGAAGTGGTCGAAGGGCGACTCGCCCGGCGCCGCCTCGGGGTCGAACAGGCCGCGCTCGTAGCGGGAGGCCATCGCCATGCCGACCGCGTTCGCCACGCCCTGGCCCAGCGGGCCGGTGGTGGTCTCCACGCCGGTGGTGTGGCCGTACTCCGGGTGACCGGGGGTCTTGGAGCCCCAGGTGCGGAAGGCCTTCAGGTCGTCCAGCTCCAGGCCGAAGCCGGCCAGGTAGAGCTGGGTGTAGAGGGTCAGGGACGAGTGCCCCGCCGAGAGGACGAAGCGGTCACGGCCCACCCAGTCGGCGTCGGTGGGGTCGTGGCGCATGACCTTCTGGAACAGCGTGTACGCCGCCGGCGCGAGGCTCATGGCCGTACCGGGATGGCCGTTGCCGACCTTCTGTACGGCGTCGGCGGCCAGGATGCGCGCGGTGTCCACCGCGCGCCGGTCCAGCTCTGTCCACTCGAGGGCTGTGGTGGTCGGCTTGTTGCTCACCCTGGGTCAGGGCTCCTCTCCACATGTCTAATGCCGGTGAGGTGTGCGCCCACCGGTCCCACCGACGGGTTCCGAGCCGCCGGCGGGTCGAGCCTATCCCGTGCAAACACGGCCTTCTCCCCTGTGACCAGAGTGTGGCCACAGCCCCGATTCTTCTGCGTTCACACCCGCTCACATGGGCATTTCTTCTGCGAACGAAGCCGCTCACATGGGCGAACGACGGGGCCCTCGCGAGGGCCTTCGCGGGTCCTCGGCGAGGCCTTCGCCGGGTCCCTCGTCGTGCCCGTCGCCGGGTCCCTCGCCGTGCCGGTCGAGCGGTCCGTCGCGGCGGCCCGCCGCCGGTCCGGACACGAGGCCTGCCGCGGGGCGCGGAAGCCTCCCCCGCCGGGTTCCCCGGCCGGTGCGCCCAACACGACAGCACCCCCGCGAATCGTGGGGTCTGGGCAACGTCTAGAGTGGCGTGGTACGCGCGAGCCTTCGCCGGACCTTTCCGACAGGTCCGATTCGGCGAGGGCTCGCTGGGATGTCTCTGTCAGGGGTGTGCGTGACGGCCGTTGAATCCCGTCCAGCGGCGGTGTCCGGGGCGAGCACGAGCAGCCCGAGGCCCAACCGCCGGCCGGTCCGGGCCCGGGTCATGGCCTTCGTGGCGCTCACCAAGCCGCGGATCATCGAGCTGCTGCTCATCACCACCGTTCCGGTGATGTTCCTGGCCGAGCAGGGTGTTCCCGACCTCTCGCTCGTGCTGCTGACCTGCCTCGGCGGGTACCTCTCCGCCGGCGGCGCCAACGCGCTGAACATGTGGTACGACCGCGACATCGACGCGCTCATGGACCGCACCTCGCAGCGTCCGCTGGTCACCGGCATGGTGAGCCCGCGCGAGTGCCTCGCCTTCGGCCTCACCCTGGCCGCGGTCTCCACCCTGCTGTTCGGGCTCACGGTCAACTGGCTGTCCGCCTGGCTCTCGCTGGGCGCGCTCTTCTTCTACGTCGTCGTCTACACGATGATCCTCAAGCGCCGCACCGCACAGAACATCGTCTGGGGCGGCATCGCCGGCTGCATGCCGGTGCTGATCGGCTGGTCCGCGGTCACCGACTCCCTCTCCTGGGCGCCGGTCGTCCTCTTCCTCGTCATCTTCTTCTGGACGCCGCCGCACTACTGGCCGCTGTCGATGAAGGTCAAGGACGACTACGCGCGGGCGGGCGTGCCGATGCTGCCGGTGCTGGCCTCCAACAAGGTCGTCGCCCGGCAGATCGTGGTCTACAGCTGGGTCATGGTCGCGGTGTCGCTGCTGCTGACGCCGCTGGGCTACACCGGCTGGTTCTACACCGCGGTCGCGCTGGCCGCGGGCGGCTGGTGGCTGTGGGAGGCCCACGCGCTCCAGGGCCGCGCCAAGGCGGAGGTCACCGGCGGGAAGCTCAAGGAGATGCGGCTGTTCCACTGGTCGATCACCTATGTCTCGGTGCTCTTCGTCGCCGTCGCCGTCGACCCCTTCCTGCGCTGACGCGGTCCGCTCCGCAACGCTCCGCCCCGACGCGAGGGGCGGGTGGCCAACGCCACCCGC